>JASHPM010000142.1 GCA_030038115.1 Acidobacteriaceae bacterium
GAGCAAGGCCGGTTTCGGTGTCTCCCTGCGCGAGATATTCGACCGCTTTCCGCAGTTCCGGTTCCTTTTGGCGAATGATCTGGTCCAAGTGTGCCGTCCGCATTCCGGCTTGTTGGAGCTGCTCGAAGGGCTTGCCTGCCTCGACGGCCTGATGCTGGCGCGTGTCTCCGATGAGCAGGACACGATCCTCATCGCCAATACGTCGCAGAAAGTCCCGCATCTGCCGTGTCGAACTGAGAGAGGACTCGTCAAGGAAATAGAGATGCCTCTCGCCATCGGCTCCCGGTCGGCTGCGGGCGAGAAAGCCTTGCAGCGTATCAGCGGGGATTCCGGCTTCGTGGAGTTGGTTGGCGGCACGCGAAGTAGGCGCGAAGCCTTCGACGGAATACCCGGCAGCCTCCGCCCCTCGATGAATCACTGAGAGTGCGGTAGTCTTTCCAGTGCCGGCGGTTCCTTGCAGTCCCTGAACTTGGTCGCGGGAGAGCAACACTTCTTCGACCACACTACGTTGTGCGGCGTTCAGGTGGGCATTTGCCTCGGTAACGTGGACGACCTGCTGGATGGAAGCAATCTGCTTGTTCTGATTCTGCCCTTCGATCACCCGTGAAATCACCTCCTTTTCGGCGCGAATCATTTCCTCGGTAGTGAACTGGCGGGCACTGGCATGAGCCTTCGGCGATGCAATCTGGAATTCACCGCTGGCCATTCGTTCATCGAGCGCGGCGCGAATTTTGGTGAGAGTCAGCTCGCCCATTCCACGCCGTAGCGCGTCGCGGTAGAGGCGGCGTTCATCGACCACTGCCTCCCGCTCGAAGTTCCGGTCTCGAGCGTAAGTCACCGCCTGATGAGGCGACTGGCGCGTTGCCTGATGCTCAGGTTATCATTCGGCTCCGGCATGGCTAGTTCCTTTCATCCGTGCGGTGGAACTCGACCCTCTGCTTGCCAATGGTCAGGTAGCCACGGTCAAGCTCTTTGGGCACGGTGTAAAGACCGTTGCTGAAGTCGAAATTGATGAGAGACGGCTTGCCGTCCTTGACTTCGTAGAGCGCAGGCGTTTCCTGGAACTGCCCGCGCAGATACGTGAACTTGTCGTCATGCCAAATCTGCTTGAGGCCCAGCTCTTTGCCCTTCGATTCATCCCAGGTAAAGTCGAATTGGAGAGTGCCGGGGTACTGGCTGCGGTACTCTTCCTCTTTGGTTTGTTCGGCCTTGAGCGCGGCAGCCTCGGCGGCCTTAGCTGCGGCGATTTGCTGATTCTCCTGGTCAAGCTCCGACGCCGGCACGAAAACGGGCAGCTCGATCAGTTTTTTCTTGGCCTCCTGATCGCCGGGCGTGATGAACACCTTGGAATCAAAGTGGGGATCGGAATCGGAAGAGATTTCCTGAAGCTCCAGGGTGTACTCGTTGCCGTGATCGGAAATGATGTGAACGTCGGTCGTACTGTTGGCGAGCTTTGGCTTGATGCTGATGAAGCGGCTGGCCACGTGGCCGCCGTCGAAGACCCAGTCCACCGTATCTCCGGCGAATACATTGGCGATCTTCTCCTCCGAGGGAAGCTCGATCAGCGTCGATTGCAGCAGCGTCGCGCGCACCACAGGAGGAGAGGAGCTCTGGGACACCACAATGGTGCGCGGCGCGTTCGGCTCCAGGTGTTTCGGGGCCGGCTGTGCATGAGTGGCGGCGGCGAAGGCAAAGCCAAGAGTCACGGCGACAGGGATGAGCGGTTTCACGGCCAGTCCTTTCGGGTTACACAGCCTCACCGTGGGCAAAACGCTCGATACCCTCGGTGAGCCCGTATTTGGCGATCAGCTTCGACCGGCGTACCCGGTCTTTGGGTTTGGTGGAGAAGGTGGCATAGCTGCGGCTGTCCAGATTGAGAATCACGACTTTGGTAAGGCCATCGCGCCGGATGTACAGCGCCTCGCGGTCCTGCAGGCTCTCGAACAGCGCGATCTGCTGTTCGTTCATCTTGAAAAGCTCGGCGTAGCGTTTCCGATTGAACGTCGCGTCCTTAAGAAACAGGAACGATGTGGAGGAGTTCACGATCGAATCGGCGTTCCCGCCAAGGTCTTCCGCGGATTGGCCGATCAGGGTGACGCCGCCGAGATTCTTGCGAACGGTCTTGATGGATGCGAGCGCGCCTTCCAGCAACTGCCGGTTCTTCATCGAAGAGAAGATCTCTTCGATCAAAATGTGCTTGGGCACTCCGAGATTGGCCGAATCGTAGAGCACATCGTTGATGCGGCGCAGAAGCCAGACCATCAGCGGCTCGATCAGGTCGGCGTACTGCTCGTTGTTGACGCCCTGGAAATCGAAGCACTGCAGCCGCGATAGTGAGAGACTGTCTTCCACGTTGTCGAAGATCGCGTGGTAGACGCCATCGCGAACCCATTTCGACAGGTAGCGGTCGAGCTTCTTGGGGAGGTAGAGATTCGAAAGCCGGCGATTCTCACGGTCAAGCAGGTACATGTCCTGCACGGCTTTGTGGATCACGTCGTCGTCTTCCGGCTCCGGCTCGGCTCCGCTGTTGGCGAGCAAGAGCCGGACAAACGAATACAGAAATTTGAGGTTGCTTTCGGTCTGCTCCAGCGCGAAGGGATTGACGCGCGGGCCATCCTTGCCGATGCGGTCAACCCGCCCGCCGTACAATTCAACAACGCTCTCGTAGCTGCCGCCGATGTCGAATATATAGCTGAACCCGCCGTACTTCTGTTCGAGCGCGATGAGCTGATTCCCATGCACGGACTTGCCAGTTCCCGTCGGACCTAGGATGAGCATGACGCGCACGCCATCCACGTAAACGTCCTGAAAGAATGGCGTCCGGGTGCGCGTCTCAAAGATGTTCAGGTACTCGGCGTCCAGATCCTCTGAGCGTGGATGTCCGAGATGAGGAGCGAAGACGGGAGACAGACGCGCGTGATGTTCCTCGGACAGCCACAGCGGAAACACGTTGAACTTGGCGTTGCCGGGGAACATGGCGTAGAAGGCGGAGAGATTGCCCAGCGTTTCCTCGATGACTTGCGTCCTCACATCCACGAAAATCCGGTGCACGGCGGGGATGGTGTCGCGTAACCGGTCGGCACTGTCGGCTGCCAGGAGCAGCCGAAGCGAGTATTCGCCCTGGCCCTTCTTGTCGAGCGAGCGGATGACATCACTTAGGTCATCGACGCTGCTGTTGGCGGCTCGCGCCCCGGCCCCCGTCTCAAGTGACGCGAAATCGCGCCCGCTCATGACGCGCGTCAGCACCCCCACTTTGAAAAAGGAAATAAACTTTTCCTGCGCGTCGATCTCGCTACGAGCGGCGGTCGTGGATTTGGGCCGCCAGGTCGAGCAAAGAATGCTGTCACAATCGAGCGAAAGCAGACCCGAAAAGAGGCATTGCCTTGACGCTTCGGGCGTCGTCTTGAGCGAAAACATCTGTACGTACCGTTTACCCACGCGCAGGTGGTCGCTGTGCCATGCGATCGGGTTCATGACGATCTGGCGGTCTACGCCTTCGTCGCCGCGGAGTTCAGCGGCCGCGGCCCACTCTTCAAGATTGAAGAGGTAGCTGAAGAAACGGAACGTGGCACTCTTGTCGAGCAGGCGTAATCCGAAGGATGCTCCCAAGTGCCCCACTAGGATCGTGGCCGTCTTTTCAAGTTCGGCCAGCATTCGAGACGTGCTGGCGGTGTGTTCCTTCGGCTTCTGCTCGAACGCTTTGATCTTTGGCGGCTCAATGGTCAGGCACCAATGCAGGTCAATCCGTCGAAAGCCAGCAGTCTTTTCAAGATGCGAGAGGCGGTCGTGGGCGAACACCTGCGTCACGGGGCTGGTATACAGCTTCTGCCGGGGCAGCTCGAAGCCCGACATGACGCGAACGTACTGATAGAGGCAGGAACCTTCCGGCAGGCCGTGCAGTGCGCCTTCTACCGAGCGCATCCGGGCTTCCAATTCCTGATCGGTCAGCCCCTCCTCATCGATACCGGCGAGCGCAAACAGGCATCCGTAACCGCCGCCCTTCAGCGCAAAAATATGGCCGCTGACAAAGCGTGCAATTGGAATGATGCTGGACGCGGCGCCTGCCTTCGCGAACCATGGAACGAATTTTGCTTGGCTCTTATTTGCGCGGGTCATAGTAGGATTTCTGGCTGAGACTCAGGCCCCAGAGCTGAAACATCTTTGGGTGTTTGCGAACAATGAGCCATGCCGCAGCTGCAAGCGTGGGAAATGCCACCATCGCCACCAGGCGAAAACCAACGAGGAAAACCGTTACGCAGACGAATACGATCGCCATCCATGCTGAGAGGTCGAGACCGAGCTTGGCTCTCGGCTGATTCAGCGCCTGATTGATCGGTAACGGTTCTCCTCGCCGGGCCATGGACGCGCCTCACATTCCCTGGCCTGTGAGGCTGGATATCCAACCGGCTCCCCATCCCAGGACTCCGGCGCCAAACAGGGCGCCGAAAAGGCCTGGAATGGCGTCTTGAAACCTGCCCGACATCATGCGGATTCCGGCGAAGATCAGGCCGCCGAGACAGATGACAGCGCCGGCGTACATCGCGAAGGTCTTGAACGTTGACATGAGCGTTTGTGCCCCGGAGAAGTCCATCGTCCCCTGGGCATGGGCGACGGCGCTGCTAGCGCCCATGAAGAGCAGGGCAGTCAGCGTCGGACCCATCACATGAGCTGCTTCGAGAAGATTTCGCTTTGAGAAAGGTTGCGCCAATCGCTTGGCGATGCGGATTGTCTTACGACGAATGACGGCATTGCTAGGGAACATCGGCACCTCCATCGGCCAGTCTTCAAGCCGGGATATGCCGCGAAATTAGCGCCTGGTTTCGGTCAGAGTCCAATAACCTTTTGGCCGTGCGCTATAACTTTTTGGGCTCATAGCATTGCTCTCGCGGTCATTCCTGGAAGCAAGCAAAGGGCGGCGGAGCCCTTATCCCGGCTGCGCCGCGACAGGAAAAGTGAAGTAGGAGCGCGTCGTCAGCGGAAAAGGGGGTTCGTGAGGAGGGCTTGCCCTTGGCAAAGCCAATCGGAATTTTGACCTAATCGTGGCGCGACGCCGGTTTCGAGCGAATCGCTAATCACTTGCCACTGATTTTGTCCGGATGGTGGTTCCGAATCCAGTCCTCGACCTTCTTACGGACCTGAACCGCGAGGTTGCCGGCAAGATCTGCCTCGCCCTGGGCGACCAGTCCGTAGTCATCGTAGGCACCGGTGTTCCGTTTACGACGCAAGGCGTCGAGAGCGCGAATCATCTTCTTTTCCGGGTCGATGGAAAATTCGAGGGCCTCAAGGGTCCGGTAATGTTCATTGTTGCCACGGACGACGCGGTATCCGGCCGCGCGGAGTGCGGCAGAGGCCGAGGAGCGGGCGGCATCGTAGGCTAATGCCAATTGCACGTCTGCAGACAATCCGCCCTTCAACGCTTTCTGATAGTCAGCAAGGCGGGCATCTGCAATGGACAGCAGACGGGTGATTTCCGCAGCGTCCGATGGCAGCACTTCGAGCCAGCTATTTTTGACCCAACTCTCGAAGGACACTCTCATCTCCAATGACGAAGAGCTTCTTTTCCGCAAGGACCGTCTTCAGGAAATTCTCCCGCATCTTGCTCAGGAATTCTTTGGTGGAATAAACCGTCGGGTTGATCTCCCGGCTCAGGGTCTTCTGCGCCGGAGCCAAAAGTTCGATTACATCGGCGAAATGCACCCGGCCCACGATCATCAGGTCCACGTCGCTCTCTGTACTCTCCCGCGATCGTGCCGTTGAACCATAGACGAACGCAAGGCTGATCTTCGCCTCCAGAGGTCGCAGAGCTTCCAGCAGAACGTCGTGGATGCCGACGGTTTTGGCCACCAGGCTTCGCATTTCCTCGAAGACGGGGCTGGCCTGATTGGCGCTGTAGAAGGTCTGGTGGCCCACGGTCTTTCGTACCGCCAGGCCGGCATCGACAAGTTGGCGTAGCTCACGCTGCACCGCGCCCAGGGTGATGTTCGTTTGTCGCGCCAGTTGGCGGAGGTAGAATGACTCCGCGACGTGACCATAGAGGACCCGGAGCACGGCTCCCCGAGTCCGTCCAAACAGAGTCTCGGAAAGTGCGCTTCCCGTACCCATTTCGGGGTCAATTGTACCCTATAAGGGTACGGACTGGCTCGTGTCCCCGACCGATAGTGGGGGATCTCTCTTCGTTTTCAACCCCAAACCAACCCCAAATAGCAGGGCACTGGATGTATTTGTGGCTATTCACCGCTCTTTGCTAATCCCAACCGCGCTGTCCAACTCGTTGAAAATACGTTGATTATAGCCCTCATAACCCAAAGGTCGGTGGTTCAAATCCACCCCCCGCAACCAACCTGCGGCTGTCGTTCCGGGGGCTGCTTCCTCCCTCTTATTACATATTCGATCTGGGTTCGGGCCCGGGCTGGCCGGAGTTGTGTCAGTGGAGGCTCTGGGACGGGGCCGGTTCGGGGATGGGTTCTGGCAGCTTGGCCTGGAACAGGTGACGGATCCTGAATGCTGCTGGTGGAGAAGGTTGAGGCGAAGAGAGCCGCAGATATTGCCTGAGACGTCGAGGTCGCTGGGCGGAGATGTTCTCGATGAACGCGCCGCGGCGGGATCTAATCTCCCCTATTATCTGGCACGATACGCGGCATCGACTATCTCTGGAGCCGCCCCAACGTTGACTCGCAACGCATCGGCGCCTTCAGCTGCCTTGGTGATGGAGCCATGGTCAGTCAGTGAGCAGGGGCACGAATCAGGGCTTCACTGTTGCTGCTATTGCGTCACCACTTCCTGGCCGTCGCGCTTGTAGATGACGCCAGCTTTCATAACGAAACTCACTTTGCTCATCACGGTAATGTCATCCAGCGGATTGCCGGGAACGGCGACTAAGTCAGCGTACTTGCCAGCCGCAACGGTGCCTAACATGTCTTCATGGCCAAGTAACCGAGCCGCGTTTATGGTCGCCATCTGCAAAGTATATGCTGGAGGGAGACCCGCCTTAACAAGATAGATAAAGTCTTCCCAGTTCTGGCCGTGAGGATAGACGCCCGCGTCGGTGCCATAAGCAAACTTCACACCCCCTGTGTAAGCGCGGGTAACGGTTTTCATGATCTGTGGTCCAATGGCGAGGGCCTTGGCCGCGACGGTGGCCGGATAGGCGCCATTCCTTGCCTGCTCGGCGACATACTGACCCGTGTACACGGTGGGGCAGTAGAAAGTGCCATGCTCCTTCATGAGCTGGATGTCCTGGTCGTCCATGAAGGTGCCGTGCTCGACGGAATCGACCCCGGCGATGACGGAACGGCGAATCGCCTCGGCTCCGTGGGCATGGACAGCGACCTTCATCCCGTAGTCGTGGGCAGTCTCCACGATGGCGCGAATTTCGTCCTCGGTCATCTGCGGACCTGAGCCGTTGGTTCCGAGGTCCATGACGCCGCCTGACGGCATGGCTTTGATGAGATCGGCGCCTTCCTTGTAGTGCAGGCGAACGACCTTTCGAGCTTCATCCGGGCCGTTGAAGATGGACTGCAGGGGGCCTGGATCGCCCTGCAGTTCCAGGCTGAGGCCGTTGGAGTGATCGGCGTGGCCGCCTGTGGTGCTGATCGCCGGACCGGCGGTGAAGATGCGTGGTCCAATCACGGTGCCGGCGGCGACTTCCTGGCGCAACGCGACTGTGTCGTAGTCTGTATCGCCGACGTTGCGGACTGTGGTGAAACCCGCCATGAGCGTGCGCCGTGCGTAAAGTGTGGAACGGAGCACGAGATTGGCAAAATTGACGTGCGCTGCTTCGGCGTAACTGTTCTCGCCGAATTGGTTGTCAAGGTGCACGTGGTCGTCAATGAGGCCGGGCAAACAGGTCACGCCAGTCAGGTCAACTACTGTCGCCCCCGCCTCACTCTCTGTGCCAGGTACGACCTTGTCAAACTTGGCGCCGGAGATTACCACAGTCGTCGGGCCGAGCATCTTTCCGGCGGCGCTGTCAAAGAGGCTGGGGCAGTGGACCACCGTAACGGCGGCTGAAGCGCTCTGCGAAAAAGCCACAGGGGTGGACAAACATGCGAGCGCGGCTACCCGGAATGCTGTACGAAGCGGATTCATGGGAACATTCCTCCTTATTCGCAGAAGAATCGATCACGCAATCGATCGGGCTTAGTTGCTCAGACCTTTTCGCGGCAACAACTGCGTAGCCTGCCTGAGTAAGTCAGCTTCGTGCTCGAGGGCGGCGGATACACGAACAATCTGATCGTCGGCTTCTGCCCATTTGTCTTGCTCGATCGCCTCACGCACGCCGGGGATCGTTTTGACGCCGTAGCCAGTGTAGAAGCCAGGCGCATAGAGCAGATGCTCGAACCACGGCCGGTTGGGTAGCCCGCGATCATCGGTCAGCAGGCGCTCGCTGCGAATCAGGTCAGCGTTCAAGCCCGCGGGAGCGTCACCTCCCGCCGCGCCGAAGGCTGCGTCGAAGGCCTTGGCGGCGTCGGCCAGATCGTCGGAAGCCTGGTCGAGGGGGGCGAAGTTGAGGTAAGGCGGAATCCCTTCCTCGGGCGGCGGAACCATCGTCTTCTTTGGATCGTAGAGGGCCTTGTAGACGCCCTCGGAGATTTCCAGATTGCGCTCTTTTGCTTCATCGCGCTTCTCAGTCGCCAGCGTTTTGAGCTGCGTCACGTAGAGGTGCACGGTATCCGCAAGATCTGAGAACTGGAAGGGCAGGATGTCGGCGTCGGACATGCGCATCACCATGGTGCCGGCGGTCTGCGCGAGGGCGCGCTCATAGTCAAAGGTGGTATCGAGAAAATGCGTGTAGTAGTAGAAATCGTCGTAAATGGAGTGGTACTGCCCGCCCTGGTCTTCGCCTCCATAGCCGAGGTTGACGCTGGCTACGCCGAGGTGGTCAATGAAGACCGTGTAGTCGGAACCTGAGCCGAGGGCGGGAATGCGCAGGTCGGCTCGCGAGCGAATCTCGGCGCGAGCCTGGGGTGCTGCGCGCGAGATATCGACGAGGCGCACCCGCTTCCACACGGACATCTTCGTCTCTGGATCCTGAATGTCCTTCGCGACGTCGTTTACGAAGTTTTCAAGGGAATGCGAACCCTCGGCGCGGAAGTAGCCACGCCCATTGCCGTCGGAATTAAAGTAAGCCACGGCATGCTGTTTCAGCTCGTCGGCGTGATACTCGGCCCACTCGGTCGATCCGAGCAGCGCGGGCTCCTCACCGTCCCAGAAGCAGTAGATGATGGTGCGAGAGGGTTTCCATCCCTGCTTCAGTAATTCGCCGAATGAGCGCGCTTCTTCCAGTTCCGGACTTGTGCCGGAAAGTGGATCCTCAGCGCCGTTGACCCACGCATCGTGATGATTGCCCCGAATGACCCATTGGTCGGGATACCTGGAGCCGGGAATGTGCGCAATGACGTCGTTGAGCGGCTTGCGATCCCAGTTGAAGCTGACGGCCAGATGAGCCTTTGCTGTGCTCGGGCCGACATGATAGGTGAAAGGCAATCCGCCGCGCCACGATTCGGGCACCGTCTGCCCGCCTAGCGCCTTGAGGAACGGCGTGGCGTCGGCATACGAGATGGGGAGCACGGGAATTTTCGTGATGGTCTGCACCTGATCGAGGGGGATGAGCTTCACGCCTGGGACTGCACCGACTCCGGGCGTCTGCGGATCGCCTGGGTAGATGGGCATATCCATGACGCTGCCACGCTGCGCGCCCTCCGGCGGACGCGTCGGGCCTTGGGGATAAGTGTCTCCCTGGAAGTAGCCGTCTTCGCGCGGATCGGAGTAGATAATGCAGCCAACGGCTCCGTGCTCGGCGGCCACTTTGGGTTTGATACCCCGCCAGCTCATGCCATAGCGGGCGATCACGATGGCGCCCTTAACGGAGACGCCCATACGATCGAGAACTTCATAATCCTCGGGACGGCCATAGTTCACGTAGACGAGGGGCGCAGTGACGTCGCCATCGCGGGAGTACGCGTTGTAGGTGGGCAGCTGCTCGTCTTTTTGGCCGGAAGTTGGATCCACGGCAACTGTAGGTTCCTCGAGCTTCGCTGTGAAAGGCGCGGGGCCGAGCAACTCGAGCATGCGCGATTTGGGAGTGGGGAAGAGCGCGGAGAAAGTCTCGATCTTCGCATCGAGACCATACGATTTTAGCTGAGCCAGCAGCCATTCAGCGTTATCTTTGTCGTAAGGCGAGCCAACATGGTGCGGGCGCGCCGAGAGCCGGCGCATATTGTCGCGGATTTGATCGGGATCCGGCAGTTCGCGGAACTTCTGCTCCCAATTAATCTCGGTTACTGAATCCTCGGGTGCATAGCCGCGCAGCGGACGCCCGGCGTCTACGGCGTAAGCGGCAACGGCGAACATACAAGCAGCGGCGACAGACAGGCGCATACGATATGAACCTCACAAGTGCGGTGACAGAGCTGCAGGGGGTTGCGGAGGAATTTCGTGATTGAAACAATATAGCGTATAGATCCGCGTTTGCAGCTCGATTTAGGGTCACATCAAAAAAGGTCTTGAGGCGACAGAAGGGCCGGGGCGCCTTCATTGCAAGGAGGATCGCGGGCCCTGGTTGCGTCCTTCTGCGCCAACAAGCATCTATATATGCACATTTATGCGTGGATCCTCGGAGGCGGTTAACGAAGCGGTCGAAGCCGCAGCGGCCAGCGATCATTTTCGGAAGGGGCGCTTTTTCAATCCGGGCGTTACCGAGCACCGATTCCTGACGGCACTGAAATGGATGGCTGGGCGTGAGATAGGGCCGTGGCGGCATTGGATCCCGTCCACGCCGGGAGCGAAGCCGCCTGATCAGGTGGAGGGTGGCGCCCTGCGCGTCACATGGGTTAACCATTCCACGATGCTGCTCCAGACCGAGGGACTCAATCTGCTCACGGATCCCGTCTGGTCACGTCGCGTGAGTCCGGTGAGTTTTACGGGACCGCAGCGGCACCGCGACCCCGGCATTCGCTTTGAGGACTTGCCGCGGATCGACTGCCTGATCATTAGTCACAATCACTATGACCATTTCGATGCGCCGACCCTGAAGCGGCTGGCCGCCGCGCATCAGCCCGTCGTTTTCTGCCCGCTGGGCCTCGAGAAGCCGTTGCGGCGCAGCGGGTTCGTACAGGTGCAGGGCTTCGACTGGTGGCAGGGGCAATCGTGGAAGCAGCTGCGCATTCACTGCGTTCCGGCACAGCACTTTTCCGGGCGCACACCATTCGATCGCAATCGGACGCTGTGGTGCGGATGGGTAGTAGAGAGCGTGCACGGCAACATTTATTTCGCGGGCGATACGGGATTCTGTGATGTGTTCGAGGCGCTTAAGGATGCGTTTTCACCGTTCCGGCTAGCGCTGCTGCCTATTGGGGCGTATGAGCCGGAGTGGTTCATGGGCCCGATTCATATGACGCCGGAGCAAGCCGTCGAAGCGAGTGCGATCCTGGGCGCCGGGACTGCCATTGCGATTCACTTCGGAACGTTCGCGCTCGCAGACGAGGGCGAGACCGATCCGGCAGAACGTCTGCAAAGAGCATTACGAAACCGTGAAGATGGGGAACAATTCTGGATTTTGAGAGAAGGTGAAGGCGTCTTGTTCCGTGAGAGCAACGCCTAATTGAGTATAATCGACCCCGAATCGTGGAAATCTTCTTCAATCTGTTGTGGGTCGCGGTCGCGATCATGCTCTGCACAATGTGGTGCGCCGACCTGCAGCGAAATCGGAAAGAAAGCTTGCTCCCCACGATCGGTATACAACTAGTCGCGCTGGCGGTGCTGGTAGCAATTCTTCTGCCCGTGATTTCGCTCACCGACGACCTGCAGGCGGCCACAAATCCGGCCGAAACGGAGCGCGTCTGCCGGCGGAGCGATCAGCAACCGTCGCCGGATCGACCGCTGCACCGAGTGCCTGTTGCACTTGCGGTACTGGACGCGCCCCGCATTTTTCCGCCGGTGCCGGTGACCAGATTGAGAGCCGTCGCCGAACCAGTTTCGCAGCAGGCGCAGGCCTTTTATCGGGCTTTCGCGACGCGTCCGCCGCCCGAGGCGTGAGCGGCGCAGCCCATCTTTCTTTTTGCCCCCTTCTGTAAATGCGGATCGCCCTGCGGGCGATCGATGGACACTCGCGATGAACCTCCGGCTTTCCGGATCCGGTCCGATTCTGGCCTTTTGCCTCGCAGTTACACCGGCACTCGCGCAAGTGTCCGCACCGGGGGCCTCGCCTGCTCCAGCATCGGCCCCATTGACGCTTGCGCAGGTGCTGGAAATTGCGAGGACAAAAAACCCGACGCTGCTTTCAGCCGAGCAGCACGTCGATGCGATGAAGGCCGCTGAGATCACCGCGGGATTGCGGCAGAATCCGACATTTACATTGTCTGGCGCCAATACTACTCTGCCAGCCAATAACCCGAGCAGCCCTTACACCTATGTTGGAAATATTTCCCGCCTTTTTGAGCGCGGCCAAAAGCGCCGTTGGCGGCTCGATGCAGCGCGTTCCACCACTGATGTGACGCGCAGCCAGTACAACGATCAGGTACGCCAAACGGTTCTCCAGGTAAGGGACGCGTTTACCAATATGTTGGCCGCTAAAGAAGCGCTGCGTATCGCGCAGGATAATCTCGACAGCTATCGCAAAACAGTGAATTTGAGCCACGTGCGGCTGAATACCGGCGACATCAGCAAGACCGACTTTGAGCGCATCGACCTGCAGCTCGCCGAATTTGAATCGGACTACGATAATGCGACGCTCGACCTGACGCAGCAAAGCGATTCACTACAGCTGCTGATGGGGATTGAAAACCCTGCCGCGAACTTCGACATCGTCGGGAGCATCCAGCCGCCTGACGTCACCGTCACCCTTGCACAGGTTGAACAGGACGCGCTCGCCGCGCGTCCGGACTATCTGGCTGCTCGTCAATCTGTAACTCTGGCTGATGCAAATGTAAAGGTAGCCGATTCCGAGGGCACGACGGATCCGACCCTCGGCGCCGAATATGAACGCGTCGGCGTTTTCGACAGCGCCGGATTTCAGATCTCGGTCCCGCTGCGCATCTTCGATCGCAATCAGGGCGAGAAGCAGCGCACCCGCTATGAAGCACAGTCGGCGCGATTTGGCGAAATTGCGGCGCGCAACCAGGTGCTGAACGACGTGGACGAGGCATGGGCCGCGTACAAGGCGGCGCTCGACTTGGCGAAACGGTACAACAACCACTATGTCGACGAGGCCCAGCGCGTGCGCGACAACCTTGAATTCAGCTATCGGTACGGGGGCACAACACTGCTCGATTATCTCGATGCATTGCGCGACTACCGCCAGATCAATCTCGATGCGCTCACCGCCAACCAGCAGGTCTGGCTCAGCATTCATCAGCTCAGCTTCGCCGCCGCCACGGAGATCGTCCCATGAAACGGCAAAAACTCTCCGCAATTGCGACCCCTGTCGCCGCCGCGTCGATTCTGCTTTCCATGGCGGCGTGCCGCAGTAACGACTCTCCGCCGCAAACGGCTACACCAAAGGAGCAGGTTCTGCAAACGGTGATTGTTCATGTACAGCAGGTGGCGAGCCAGCTGGTGCTGCCGGCGCGCATCGTGGCGAACCCCACGGACATGGTGCACATCTACCCGCTCATCAGCGGCCGTGTGCTGTCGCTTACAATTCTTCCCGGCCAGGAAGTCAGCAAGGGGCAGAAGATCGGCACGCTGCAAAGCAGTGACGCCGCTCAGGCTCGCTCCGATTTTGAGAAGGCCAAGATTGAGGCGGATAGGGCCGATCTCCAGCTCAATCGCGCGAATGAACTGCTGCAGCACGATGTGATGGCACAGCGCGACTACGACGATCTGAAGGCGCTCGACGAATCCGATCACTCCGAGCTGGAGCGCTCTCGCCAGGCCCTGCACCTGCTCGGCTTCAGCGAGAACGACTCTTCCGATGTAGTGCCTATCACCGCACCTATCTCCGGCGTGGTGTTGGATGTGGAAACTGGACCTGGCGAGCTGCAGCGTTCGCTCGACAACGCTACGGCCATTGCCACCATTGCTAACATTGACCAAGTCTGGGTGGTTGGCGATCTTTATCCGCGCGAGCAGGAATCAGTTCACGTCGGCCAGCCGACGGATATCACCGTGAATGGCTATCCCGGCCTCACGCTGCATGGCTCCATCGCCAACATCTCGGACGCGGTCGATCCTGTATCGCTGACCCTCAAAGTTCGCGTCGTGGTTCCTAATCCCGGCCACCGTCTCAAGCCTCAGATGTATGCCAGTATGGCGGTGACTGGTCGGCAACGTAGCGTGATCGCGGTACCGGCAACCGCCGTCATCGAGAATGGGCACGACACTTTCGTCTTTGTCGAAAGTGCACCAGGCAAATATGAGCGCCGCTCCGTCACCCTCGGCGAAATGCACGCGGACACAGACGAAATTACGCAGGGTCTAAGCGATGGGAACAAAATCGTCACAACCGGGGCAGAGCTCTTGCGCGCAGATGAGGCCCAGTAATCATGCAGGCGCTGATTCGCGTTCTCCTCCGCTATCGCAACGTGGTGCTGATCGTTTTCCTCGCGATGCTGGCGATCGGCGCGTACGCCTTTCTGCAGCTTGACATCGAGGCCTACCCCGATCCGTCACCACCGATGGTGGAGTTCATCACCCAGTACCCCTCGTGGTCCGCAGAGGAAATGGAGCAACAGGTTACGATCCCGATGGAGACGGGCCTTTACGGCACGCCGGAGCTGGATCAGATCCGTTCGATCAGCATCTTCGGGCTGAGTGACGTGAAGATGTATTTCAACTTCGGCAGCGATTATTTCGTCGATCGGCAGGAAGCGCTGAACCGGCTGCAACAGGTCACGCTGCCGAATAACCTGCAGCCACAGCTTTCCCCGGAGTCTCCGGTGGGCGAGATCTATCGCTACGAGCTCACCGGTGCCGGCTACTCGCTGAACGAACTCAAGGCTACGCAGGACTGGTTGGTGGTCCGGGAGATCAAGCAGGTTCCGGGAATCATAGATGTGGCTACCTTCGGCGGAACGACACGGCAGTACCAGGCCGAGGTCGATCCGAACAAACTGCTTACGTACGGCGTGACCATGACCCAGGTGGTGAACGCGATCGCCAACAGCAATGCTAATGCGGGTGGCAATTATCTCACCATGGGCAGCCAAAGCGTCAATGTGCGCGGCATCGGACTGCTGCGTTCGGTGGACGACATGCGCAACATCGTAGTGGCCGAACGCAACGGCGTTCCGGTTCAGCTGTGCGATGTCTCCGATGTGCGCGAAGGACACCAGCCTCGCCTCGGCAAAGTAGGCCGCAGCGACTTCAGCCATCACGACGACCCCGATATTGTGGAAGCCATCGTGCTGTTGCAAAGGGGCGCGAAATCGCTACCGGCGCTCGCCGCCCTGCGCGCGAAGATCGATCGGCTCAACCACGGTAACCTGCTGCCACCAGGCATGCACATCAGTACCATCTACGACCGCACGAATCTCATCAACATCACCACGACCACGGTGCGGCACATCGTCATTATGGGGCTGACGCTGGTGACGTTGGTGCTGCTCAGCATGCTGGGCGACTGGCGCATCACGCTGATTGCCGCCATTACAATTCCTTTCGCGGTGCTGTTCGCATTTAGCCTGATGGTGCTGACCGACCAGTCGGCAAATCTGATTTCCATCGGCGCCATCGACTTCGGCATCATCGTCGACGCATCGATTGTGGTGTTGGAGAGCGTTTACCGCAAAGTATCACGGCGAATCGAAGGCGAAGAAATTTTCGACCTGATCCTTGCCGGGGTTGCCGACGCGGCGACACCCGTGCTCTTCGCCACGCTCATCATCCTCGTCGCCTTCATCCCACTGTTTACCATGCAGGGCGTGCCCGGCAAAATCTTCGCGCCTATGTCGGTCACTTATGGATTCGCGCTCACGGGCGCGCTGATCTTCGCGCTCATCTTCGCTCCTGTTCTGGCTTCGCTGGCGGTTCCGAAAAACGTCAAAGGTGAAGCGAAGGAAACCCGGCTCAGCGGATTCTTTCGCCGCCATTACGCCCGCGGCCTCAACCGCGCTCTGCGCTTCCGGGCCATGTCGTGGATTGTCGCTTTTCTCGCACTGGGCTGCGCTGTCGTCATATTCCATTTTGTCGGTGGAGAATTCATGCCCGCACTCGAGGAAGGCAACCTGTGGATTCGTGCCGATATGCAACAGGACATCTCCTTTCAGGCTTCGGAAAAAATGGCTGACGATATTCGCGCGACGCTTCGCGCCTATCCGGAAGTTGTGCAGGTGGTCTCCCAGATGGGCCGACCCGACGACGGCACCGACGTGAGCACCTTCAACAACATCGAATTCCTCGCCGATCTGAAGCCAGTTGGACTATGGCGGCCGCAATTCCACGGCAACAAGGACGAGCTTATCGCCGCGATTAGCCACACCTTCGAGCAGTATCCCGGGGTCGATTTCAATTTCTCCCAAAACATTCAGGACAACGTGGAAGAAGCGATGTCTGGAGTTAAGGGCGAGAACTCACTCAAGCTTTTCGGAAACGATTTTGAGGAGCTCACGCGCATAGCGGGGCAGATTTCCGGCATCATGCAAAATGTTCCCGGAATCACCGACGTCGGCGTCTTCGATGTCACAGGGCAACCGAGCCTGATGGTCTCTATCGACCGAACCAAGGCGTCGCGCTACGGGCTCCAGCCTCAGGACATCAACAACGTGGTGCAGGCTGCGGTGGGCGGCGCGCCCGTCACGCAAATCATCGACAGTGATCGGCGCTTCGACTTCGCGGTTCGCTATTCCCCGGAGTTTCGCAGCACACCGGATGAAATTTCTCGTATTCTGCTGCCGACACCCGACGGCAATCAGGTGCAGCTCGGCATGGCCGCCGACGTCACCATTCACAACGGGGCCTTCATGATTTATCACGAGGGTGGACGGCGCTACATCCCCATCAAGTTCAGTGTGCGCGGGCGCGACCTGGCCAGCGCGATCCAGGACCTGCAGGCGCGCATGGCCGACCAAGTGAAACTGCCCAGCGGTTACGAATACACGTGGGCCGGCGAGTTCGACAGCCTGAAGAAGGAGCAGCACCGTCTTGCACTCATCATTCCGATCAGCCTCGCCATTATCCTTGTGCTGCTTTATATCCAGTTCCGCACCTGGCGCGACGCGTTCATTGTGATCGCCACGCTGCCGTTCGCCGCCATTGGCGGCATTCTGTCTCTCTTCCTTACACGAACCGCGTTCAGCATCTCGGCTGCCGTTGGGTTTACGTCGCTCACCGGCGTGGCCACTCTCGGAGCGGTCGTGTTTCTTTCGGGAATACGCCGTGCGCAGCGGGAGGAAGGCCTCGAGCGGGGCCTGGAGAAGGGCTGCCTCGACGAGATGCGGCCTGTGGTGATGGCCTGCGTGGCCGCAGGCATCGGATTACTGCCCGCTGCTGTGGCCACGAGCATCGGCGCGCAGGCACAGCAGCCACTGGCGCGCGTAGTTGTCGGCGGCATGATTACCACGGTATTTGCGATCCTGTTCGTGATGCCGTTGCTGGTGCGCCGTTTTACCTCGAAGCAGGACCTTGCTCGCGAGCTGCGTACGAACAACCACGAGGAACTGTGAGATTCATACGTCGCGAACAAACGCCGGCAGGCGCTCCTCGCGAACATTGTCGTAACAGTGCAGCACTGTGAACCGCGCGATCGACGCGGGAATTCCCACCGCCGTGAACCCCGGATGCCCCGTCGCCGGGTAGGGACCACCATGATTCATCGCTGGGCTCACCGCCACGCCCGTCGGCATCTTGTCATTGAGTAACCGCCCAACTCTGCGGCGCAGTAACGGTGCCAGTCGCGCGTACGCCGCGTCGTCCGCACCGGAAGCTGCCGAATACACGCACCCGGTCAGGTTTCCCTCCAGACGCCCCAGCGCATCCAGCAATTCCTGGTCGTCTGCGGCGACCACCGCCATCACCTCGTTGCCGAACGCTTCCCGTTGCAGCTCATGCGGTGCGGACAGAAACGTCTTTCCCGCGACCCGCAACAGCGTGCTGGCGTATCGGTGTCCATTGCCCGGAAGATTCCTGCCTCCGGTCACTACGGCCGCGCCCGCGCTTTTCAGCGCCTCGATCGACTCATGCAGCTGCTCTCGCGTGCTCGATGACAGCAGCGGATGCGGTTCACGACCATCGAATGCCGCGGCCAGCTCGCGCAGGAATCTCTCCGTCGCATCGCCCGCAATCAGAAACGCAAGGTTGGGCCGCGTGCAAAATTGCCCCGAGCCCGCGGTGCAACTGTCCGCCAGCTCGCGTGCCCACTTCTCCGCGTTCTCCTTCAGCCCTGCTGGCAGGAACACCACTGGATTCAAACTTGACATCTCCAGATAGATCGGCTTCCCTGCCTCATCGGCGGCGTGTTTCAGCTTCAGTCCCGCGGCTTTGCTGCCCGTGAATCCAACCGCGCCGATCCTTTCGTCACTTACCAGACGCTCACCCGTCTCGTGGTTGACCTTATAGATCATCTGCACCGTCGCTGCCGGTAGCCCCGAGCCCTTCAGCGCTCTCGTCGCGGCCTCTGCCATCAGTTGCGACGTAAACGCATGCAGCGGGTGCGCCTTCGCAATTACCGGATTCCCCGCCGCAATCGCCGCCGCAAAATCGCCGCCGCTCACGCCGTTAAAGGCGAAGGGAAAATTGTTCGGCCCGAACACCACCACCGGTCCGATCGGCGCATGGCACGACCGAATATTCCGCTCCCGGTCGATAGTCACTCTACGCCACGCTCCGTGACGCGCCGCAGCCGCAGCTTGCCGCAGCTGATTGGTCGTCCGCGGCAACTCCACATCCTTTAATCGCGGCGACACTGGCAGAGCCGTCTCCTCGTACGCCGCTACCACGATAGCTTCGGCATGCGCCTCCAGCTCTGTGGCATAGGTCTCCAGAAAGCCGGCGATTCTCTCCGCCGGCGTCTGCTCCAGTTGGTACGCCGCATCCACCGCCGCAGTCAGAGCGCGATCGCAATCGCTCCACCGGCTCACCGGAAACTCCCGGCCCAGCTTTTCACCCGTCGACGGATTCACTGGCTCAAAAACGCCTTCCGCGTCCGACTCCCGCCACTCCCCGTCGATCCAGACCTTCGCCGTTTCTACTGCCGTCTGCATACCTTCACCTCCGTCGCGCTTCACGGGTCCGTCAGGCAACGGGATTCACCAACTCCCCGATCCCGTCGATTCCGATCCGCACTATGTCGCCTCTCTCCAGCGTAAAGGAATCCGGCGGAACAATGCCGGTCCCCGTCAGGAGAAAGCAACCGAAGGGGAAGATCTGATCGCGATACAGATACTCAACCAGCTCCTGCGGCCTGCGCTTCATTTGAGCCAGAGTCGTCTCACCGGAAAACACCGCCTCTCCTCCACGCACAATCGCAATGGAGATTCGAGTCTCCGCGGCTGGCGGCTCCCGCGTGATCAGAATCCCCGGGCCGAGCGCGCAACTTCGGTTGTACACCTTCGCCTGCGGCAGATACAGTGGATTCTGTCCCTCGATGTCGCGCGAGCTCATGTCGTTGCCGATGGTGTAGCCGACTACGCGCCCAGTCGGGTCGATGAGCAGTGCCAACTCGGGCTCCGGAACGGACCAGCGCGCGTCGCTGCGCAAGCCCACGGCCGCACCCGGGCCCACGACTTTTTGTGGAAGCGCCTTGAAGAAGAGCTCCGGACGTTCCGCTGAGTACACGCGATCGTAGAAATCGCCGCCGCCAGCATCTTTTGACTCGGCTATTCGCGCCGCTCGGCTCCGCAAATAGGTCACACCCGCCGCCCATACTTCCTGGCTGCCAATTGGCGCCAGCAGACTCGCCGCTTTTACGGGTTCCGCGGCTTTTCCGCCGCGAATTCGGTCGTCGAGAAGAGCAAAAAGGTCCAGATGCGCCACTAACTCGTCCAGAGACTCATCGACAAGGTAAGCCTTGTTCTCGCGCACAACGATCAGGCCATCGGCCGTTCGATACAGAATCACGTTTTCTCCCTCAGTTCCTCAATGCCTGCACCGTTCGCTCGGCGATCGCCATCGCCTGCAAGCCGGGATGTAATCGCGTCGACATCGTAGACGCATCCGTCCCAGATGCCACCGCTGGCATTAACCAACGCGGCCCAAAGGCGCGTGTCGTCCGGAAGCTCAGGATGGGGCCGCAAGTCGGCCCGGGATGCTCTGGAGGCAAGGCGGCGCGCTCCTTCGCTAGGGTTGAAGGATTCGTTGCGATCACCCACCAGATCCACCGACGCGATGAGCATCCTCCGGTCAATGCGAATCTCAATCACATCGCCGTCGCGGATCCTGCCAATGGGACCTCCGGCGAGCGCCTCAGGCGAAATATGGCCAATGCACGGGCCAGTCGACACACCGCTGAAGCGTCCATCCGTAAGCAGCGCCACATGGCGACAATGCGGCAAGGCCTTCAGTGCGGCGGTGATCTGATAGATCTCCTGCATCCCCGCGCCTCTCGGTCCGCAACACACGAGCGCCATCACATCGCCTGCAGCGACTTGGCCTTTTTTGATCGCGTCGATCGCGTCGCTTTCGAGCGTGAATACCCTGGCCGGCCCACGATGAAGAAATACGCCATCTTCGCCGATCAGCGCTGGATCGATCGCCGTGCTCTTCACCACGGATCCTTCGGGCGCCAAATTGCCCGTCGGGAAACACACGGTGGGAGTCAGCCCAGCCTTCCGGGCACGATCACGCGAGAAAATCACCTCGTCCGGATCGAGCCCGTCGCGTTCGCGTAAAGTCTCTTTGAGCGCTCGCCGCCGCGCGCTCTGCTCCCACCAGTCGAGGCAGTCGCTGAGCGTCACGCCCGCAACAGTCATCGCCTTCGTATTCAGCAATCCAACCTGGCGAAGACGGAGCATCACCTCCGGCACGCCGCCGGCAAGGAATACCTGAACCGTCGCGAAGTTTTTCGGGCCATTCGGCAGCGCGTCCACCAACCGCGGCACCTCTCGATTCACGCGCATCCAGTCCGCCACACTGGGCCGCGCGCGCCCGGCAGCGTGTGCGATCGCCGGCAGATGCAGCAGTAGATTGGTTGAACCGCCAAATGCTGCGTAGACCACCATTGCATTTTCAAACGCCGCCTGCGTCAGTACGTCCCTGGTCCCCAGGCGCAGCTCCCGCAACCGCAGCAGGGCCGCTGCCGATCTTTTCGCTGCGTCGAGCCACACCGGCTGCCCCGATGGAGCGAGCGCGGTGTGCGGCAATGCCAGTCCCAATGCCTCGGCAATCACTTGTGATGTCGCTGCGGTTCCAAGGAACTGACAGCCGCCGCCCGGCGTGGCGCACGCGCGGCAGCCAACCTCGGACGCATAGTCAAGCGTGATCTGCCCCTGCGCGAAACGCGCGCCGATCGCCTGAATCCTACCCGCGTCCTCGCCATTCTCCGGCAGCAGTGTTACGCCCCCCGGAATGAGCACCGTCGGCAATTCGCCCGCGGAGGCGAGCGCCATCAGCATCGCGGGCAATCCCTTGTCGCAGGTCGCTACGCCGAGCACGCCCGCGCGCGTGGGGAGCGATCGCATCAATCGCCGCAAGACAATCGCTGCGTCGTTGCGAAAGGGGAGTGAGTCGAGCATTCCCGTCGTGCCCTGGGTCCTGCCATCGCAGGGGTCCGTACACGCGCCAGCAAAGGGTACCGCGTCGCGAGCCTTCAATTCACGCGCCGCTTCGGCGACCAGCAATCCAACTTCCCAGTGGCCGGTGTGGAAACCCAGCGCGATCGGAGTGCCGTCCGCCGCGCGCAGCCCGCCATGCGTGCTGAGGATAAGCACCTCGGGCCCGCCCAGCTGCGCCGGGTCCCAGCCCATGCCTGCATTCATTGTCAGCCCGAACAGATTTCCCGAAGGCTGCGTCAGCAGCATCTCGGCAGTGAGAGGCAGAGAACCCGCGGGCCCTGGCGCATGGGTCGTTACACCGTGCAGGTTCAAGTCTCGTGATCCCAGCACCTCATCAACTGCGATTGGCTTCATAATTCGCTCGCTGACTGTTTGACTCGGCAACTCCTTCAGCCGCAACCCGCGGCAACGGCTTCATCCCCAGCAGTACTCCTCCCGCCACAATAAGCGACAGTGACATTAGCAGAAACCCCACCGCCGAGCTCCCGGTGAACACCTGCAACATGCGCACGAAATATGTTCCGAAGAATCCGCCCAGTGCGCCAACACAATTGATCAGTGCCATCGTTTCTCCCGCGACATTTCGGGGCAGTAGCTCCGGCACCGTCGCCCAAAATGGTCCATACGGCGCATACATGCAGCTCGCCGACACAATCAGGCACGCGTACGCTACTGGAAACGACCGGTCCACGCTGAAGTACGATCCAGCCAGCGCCAGTCCGCCCAGCATCAGCAGCGGCCACACATACTTCTTCCGCTGACCCCTGTGATCGGAGAAATGCGAGACGACCACCATCACCACCACCGCCACCAGGTATGGCGCCGCCGCGATCAAACCCGTTGTGCCCATCCCTGTTTTCGTGGCATTGCGAATCACCACCGGCAACCAGAGCACGAATCCGTAAATGCCAAGGCTCCAGAAGAAATAATTGATGCACAACCGCACCACGTTGTGCTCTCGAAAGGCGGCCCAGAAGTTCGCGATCTGAGGCAGCAGCAGTTGTTCCTTGTCGAGCGAGCCCTCCAGCTTCGCCCGCGCCGTTCCGCTCAGCCACCGCGACTCCGCTGGGTGATCCCGCATCAGTGCGAGCCAGAATCCGCCCCACACCACCGCAACCAGGCCCTCGATAATGAAAGCCCGCTGCCATCCCCACGCCCGAATCAGAAATCCAGTCACCGCCGACATCCACAGTACCGTCACCGGATTCGCCAGGATCATCAGCGAATTCGCGCGCGACCGCTCCGCCCGCGTGAACCAGCGCGTCAGTACGATCAGCAACGCCGGGAATACGAAACTCTCCGCCACCCCCAGCAGCATTCGATCCAGCGCCAGCAACCAAAATGTCCTGATCACGCCAGTCAGCGCCGCGAATGCGCCCCAGGTCACCAGCGCCCCGAAGATCAGCAGCCGAGCGCTGTACTGCCGAACCAGAATGATCCCCGGCACCTGCGGCAGGGCATAGCCCAGGAAAAACAACGCTCCCAGCAGAGCGGAACGATACTCGCTGATGTGCAGCGTCTGCGCCAAACCCGCTGCCGCGCCAAATCCGTAATTGGCGCGATCCAGATATGCGAAACTGTAAGTGATGAAGACCGCGGGCAGGATGCGCGTCCACCGCTTGCGCAGATCGGGTTCGCTCGAATTCGCATCCATGGGCAGGGGCGTGTTCCGCAGGCGCGGGAACGCACTTGCGGGCCGGCAGCAATCCAGTAGATCACATGCATGCCGCCGTCTGCCGGAGCCGATCCCAACCTTGTAGCCTGGCGGCGGGTATTGAACTCAGTCCTCGTCTCCCTCGTCCGGCATATCTCCGGGGGGCTTCGCGAGGTCGATGCGAGCATGGTGCGCCGCTTCGAGCACTTTGTTGAGAGCCGGCAGTTGCTTGTCGCGGAAGTCCTCCCACGCCGGCAGCACGTCCTTCACTTCGTCCCCGGCGTGCGCACATGCAGCCCGCAGCGCTTCCGTCGGAACGCCATCTGCCTGTTCCAGTTCGCCATAAAGCTGCATCACTTCGCCGTTCACCCCATCTATGCCCGGTTGATGTTTCGCCGCATCGCCACTGAGCAGGGCCTTCAGAGCACCGCTGAAAGGCGCGAGTTGTGCGGACAACGATGCGTTTTGCGGTGCAGCAATCTGCTCCGCGACGGCATGCGCCGCAAGGTCGGCCCTCGCCACGGCATTCAGAGCCTCGAACATCGCCATCTGGGCGGTGTGCAGCGCCTGCAGGTCGCTGGGCGCCGTCCGGACTCTCGGATCCATCTTCACTGTCAGCGTCTGCGACTCGCTGTGGCCATCGACCGTGAGCCGCACCGTATAAGAACCGGCCAACACCAGCGGTCCCTGTGGCTTCAGGGGCGTGCGATGCGGTACTGCAGAAATCGGATATTCATATCGCGTGGCGGTTGGCGTCGTCGAGCGCAAGTCCCACACCCAGCGATGCAAGCCCGCGGTCGCCGGCAACGGCCCGTGCAACAGCGGCCAGTAGGGTGGGATTAGATTCGTCCGCAATTGCTCCGGCGTTGGCGTCGACGGATCCTTGCTTGAATAGCTCCGCAGCAACTTACCGTCGCGATCAAGCACCTCCAGCGTCACGTCTTGAGCCTCCGCGGGCAGGTCGTAGTCGATGATCGCGCCATCCGGCGGATTCTCGCCTGTCGGCTCGTCGGGCGGTAGCGGTGTATCGGTGTACTCGGCGCTCCGCACGCGCCACGCGGGAGCAGGCTTGAACAGCATCGCCGTTTGCTCCCCGGAATCCGCCGCAATCTCGCGCAAAGGAGCGATGTCGTCGAGGATCCAAAACGATCGGCCGTGTGTGGCGACGATCAGATCGTCGTCCTTCACCAGCAAATCGCGCATGGACGTGTGCGGCAGGTTGTACTGGATCGACCGCCAGTGCGCACCGTCGTCAAACGAGGTCCAGACCGCGCGCTCCGTCGACACAAAAAGCAGGCCGGGCTGGACTGGATCGGTGCGGATAGCATCGACGGGAGCATCATCCGGCAGCCCGGCACTGATCGACTGCCACGTTTTGCCGCCATCGTGCGTGCGGAACGCATAGGGGTGCAGATCGTCGACGCGCATGCGGTTCACAGCGACATAGGCCGTGTCGTCGTCGAAGTGCGACGCATCGATTTGTGCGATTTTGCTCCAGGGGGTGACGCCGGGCGGCGTAACGTTCGTCCAGTTGGTTCCGCCGTCGCGGGTAATCCACACCAGACCGTCATCGGTGCCGGCCCAGATGGTCTGGGTGGTTTTGTAAGACGCTGCCACCGCATAGATGACGCCGCGTCTTTGCGCCCGTTGCTCGACTGTCAGTGGCGGCAGCGATCCCGGCTGACCGCTTTTGTCCTGACTCAGGTCCGGGCTGATTGTCTGCCAGCTATGGCCATAGTCGTTTGTCCTGAAAAGATGGTTCGATGCGTAGTACATGGTATGCGGATCGACTGGCGAGAACAAAATTGGCTCGGTGCGATCCGCGCGAAAGTCGCGCCTGCGCAACGGGAGTGGCGTCACGTTCTGGACTTCGCCGGTGATGCTGTTGTAGCGCGAGACTTCGGTTCGTCCCGCTCCATAGATGATTTCCGGATGCAGGGGGTCGGGCGCCGCATAGCCGTACTCGATGATGCCGACCGGGTGCCACTCACGGTACGTAATTTGTCCATCATTGCCGCGCGAGGAAATACAAACGGAGCCGCTTTCCTGCTGACCCGCACATACGAGATAGGGAAATGTATCCGTCGCTGCTACGTGATACAGCTGCGCCGTGGGCTGGTTATACCAGGAACTCCAGCTTTCGCCGCCGTTCACGCTGATCACCGCGCCCTGGTCGCTCACCAACAGCAGAATCCGCGGGTTGTTGGGATCAATCCACATGTTCTGGTAATCATCTCCACCCGGCGCACCGCGCAGGCTAATCCACGTCCTGCCGCCGTCGGTGGAGCGACAGGTGACAATGCTGGTGACATAAAGCACGTCGGGGTTCTTCGGATCCACGACCGGAACCGATAGATCGCCGCCGCCGATCTTCATCGCGGGCCGCGGATCGTCGGTGACTTTCTGCCAGCTCGCACCGGCATCGTCAGAACGATAAACGCCCAGACCTCTCCCGGACGCATAGTCTCCCTCGGATTTCGTCGCCAAGGTCGCATAAAGCCGCTGTGGATTGCTCGCGGCGATGGCGACATTGATCTGGACGAGTTTATCCGGCAGACCCTTTGTCAGCTGCTTCCAGGTTGCACCGCCATCAACCGACTTGAAGAGGCCACCATTCGTGCCCGCATAGCTGTTCGCGTCCTCCCAGGGACCCAGCGTCTCCTCCCACAGCGACGCATAGACGATGCGTGGATTCCTGGGATCGAGAACTACGTCCGATCCGCCGACTCGGTCGCCTTTGTACAGTACCTTCTTCCAAGATTCGCCGCCGTCGTCGGAGCGGAAAATCCCGCGCTCCTCATTCGGACCATAGGGATGACCGAGCACCGCCGCGAATAGCCGATTCGGATTGGTCGGATCGACCACAAGCGCCGGAATCTGCTCGCTTCCCTGCAGTCCGAGATGTGTCCAGGTTTTTCCAGCGTCCGTCGACCGGTAGATTCCATCGCCCACGGATAGATCGGGCCGATGTAGACCTTCACCGCTGGCGACATAAACAATGTTGCTACTCGACGGCGCGACGGCAATCGCACCGATGGATTGGGTATCTTCGTCATCGAAGATGGGATCCCAGGTGCGTCCGAAGTCCGTCGACTTCCAAACGCCACCATCGACCTGCCCGATGTAAAACACATTCGGCTGATCGGGCACGCCAGCCACGGCGCGCGTGCGCCCTCCGCGGAAAGGCCCAATCATGCGCCAGTGCATGTCGGGCATGGGGACAGTCTCCTGCGCGACCAGAGACAGCGCGGGCAAAATCGCTGCACCGATGGCGGCTGCGGCAATGAGAATGACGAATACGGGGCGTCTTCCGAGGCGAAGGGTGATGTTCACGGGTGATTCCTTTCAGACACCGGCTGAGCCGGTCGAAATTCCAGCGCACATTCTAACGGGCGGCGCGTCTCCGGGACCATCGACGGCAAAAGCTACCCGGCTCCTCAGGAAGGTGTCGACGTAGGACAGCACTTCAGGATGGTCGACCTGGCGGCGCTGAACGAGGCGCTCACTGCTGCTCATAAACCACGCATACCGCGGCCATAGAGGAGCAGGTCAATTACGCGATGACGCGCTGACGAGGGGCGTGGTTCGAGCGGGCGAGCCTGAAGTACTGCCTACTGCACGTCCGCCGAACGATCTCCTTCGTACTTCATGATGTGGTAGTAGGCTTCCCAGCCGTTCCACAGAATGGGTGGAGCCAGATGCGCGAGCGGATCTTTCAAGTAACCCGTATATGCCTGCAGTACCTGCTGCGTCTGATAGACGCCGGTCAGCCAGTCGCCGCGATACCAGTTACTCCACCTGCCGTACTCGGCGGCGGCCTGTGCCTGGCGAACCCGTACGACCGCGTTCAGTGCGTCGGCCGCATCCCGCTGCGCCTCGGCCATCCTGCCGCTCTGCGCGTCCTCAATGGACTTTGAAACATCGAGCAACATGCGGTTGCTTTCGCGGTTAATTGCAACCATCGTCAGCACGGATCCTTGGTAGAAAGGCCGTCGTGCCCCGGGAACGAGGTCTTCCGCAGCGACCGCCTTCCTCCAGACTGCGTCCCAG
This sequence comes from Acidobacteriaceae bacterium, assembly GCA_030038115.1. Classification (GTDB taxonomy): domain Bacteria; phylum Acidobacteriota; class Terriglobia; order Terriglobales; family Acidobacteriaceae; genus Palsa-343. The sequence goes on from JASHPM010000142.1 coordinate 27,349, forward strand.
CGCGGTTGCGCATCGCGGCATTGTTGAATCTCCCGCTTCGCTGTGGTGCTCAGCCACTCGTTGCCGCCCATGCGGCTGTAACCCTGACCGACCAAACGGGGGATTTCCCACTTCGGCGACTGGCTGGGTATCGCATACAGCGGTGAATCGATCATCCACGTCAGCATCATCTGCCGACCTTCCGTGTGGTAGATCTGGTCGCCGTATTCACGCGGCGGATCGCCGAAGTGCGCTGGCGCTGCGAAGTAAGCTTTGTACATGTCGGCGATCGCCGGCGCGGCCTTTTCGCCAAATTCGTCAGCAGCCCAGCGACGGTAGTAGCCGGAGGGCGCGTCTTCCGCTCCTGGCAAATGACCGAGCCACGCAATGTCCATAACGGCGCGCGTGGTCAACGTATAGGGGCGAATATCGCTTGTGTTAACCAGGAAATAATTGGTCGCACGTGCTTTCACGAAACGGCCCAGCTCCGACGTGATTCGCTCCATGGGCACCATCTCCGTCAGCTGATTTGTGCGATTGTTCATCATGGCCACGTGGTAGTACACACCTTGACCAAACGCCACCTCACCCTTGTCCTGGATGTTGCCATATCCGTCGTCCGCCCACACCGTGGTCACCTCGGGCGGAATTGTCAGATAGCCCTCCTGCACCAGGCGCGCACCCTCCTGCCACAGATCAGTTACAAACCTCGCATCAGGATGTGCAGTGCGGACGATTTCCATCTGATCGCGAATCGCTTTGCTGATGAGCTCGCCGAGGGCCTTGTCGTTGTTCTGCACGCTGGGATCCATCGATGCATAACTCACGTCGGACAATCCGCGCAGACCGACGGCCCACAGAATTTCAATGTTCTTGGGGTAAGCGGCGACCGCGTCCTTCCAAGCCCGCTCCAGAATTTCAGGATGAGTGGTGTAGTTGTAGGTCACATCATTCGGCCAGCGCGCAGCGTTCACGCCCAGCGGGATCGCATGATGTTGCGTGACGATCAATCCTCGCTCAGCTGCCGCTTTGATCTGTGGATCATCAGGGAAAATCCACGTCCCCGGCACGACCATGTTGCCCTTCAGTCTGAGGATGGTCTCGTAAACCCTGTTCCACGCATCGAGCGAAATGCCCGTGTGGTCCTTCGCGCCGGGAGCCCAGCCGGTTAGCAGGTCCTCGTCATTGATGAAGAAGCCGCGATACTTGAAAACCGGCGCGGGATACATCTTGCAGAGCGACGCAGGAATCTCGACACGTGCTCGGCGCACGGGCTCGTGGTCCGTCCAGAAGTACATCGGATCGACGCCGAGATATTCCTGCGAGAACTGGTAGATCGCGTAGATGGTGCCGCGCATATCGGTGCCCGACAGCACCAGATCCTCTCCTGAAGCGGCGATCGAAAAGGATTCCGGATCGCTGAGATTCGCAGGGGGCTTGTCGTCGGGCAGCTTTACCGCCTCGCCAATCAGCACCGTCGCTCCCTTGCCAGCGCCGGCATGGTCGGCGATCTTCGGTTTCACGCCGAATACCTTTTCGAAGTCCCCGGCCAGATCGTTCGCGGCGAGGTGCACCGGTCCGGGTTCATCGGAACCGACGACAATCGTCAGTCGGGCATCGAGAGAAAGGGGGCCGCTCGCGCTTCCCGCCCCGGCCGACGTTTGCGCGGTTGCGCTCAGAGCGATCACAAACGCACCAAATACTGCCCTTGTTCTCTTCGCAAGTGTTTCGGCAAAGGATTTGGTCTCGGTCATTTCGTTATCCCCGCCCTTTCGGAGATGCGATCGGCTTGATTAGTACGCGGGCCATACTTTATCGACCGTCGAGCGAGGTGTCAACGAAGCAGACTGTGGAAGTTCGATAGTGCCACGTCACGGGACGCGGGTTGTTGAGAGAGCATTTGCGGTCGATACAGGCGATTTGCATTTGACGTACGAAGCAGACGTCTATGAAGACATCTGTACGGTTGGCGTTACGAATCCTTGTGACTCGCACCGCCTCACGCGGGAGCATAATGGTCTTTCTTCAGTCCTTTAACCAGGAGTTGCCTTGTGAGACTGCTGACACGCCGCGATCTTGGAATTGCCCTGATCTCGATTGTCGGAACCTGCTGTGCCTTTGCACGCGTCGATCAAAAACCCGCCATTCTTGGCTGGGCCGTCTACGACTGGAACTCGATTCCGGTCGTGAAAACCGATGTGGGCGAGAGCCGCCAGTTCTTTCGCGCACCCACGGCTACTCTGGATCAGCTCGAGGTGCATGCTACAACGCTGGAACCCGGGAAGCAGTCGCATCCGCCCCATAGGCATGCGAACGAAGAAGTGATTATCGTCGATCAGGGGACGGTGGAAGCCTTCGGCGCGGGAAAATGGACGCGGGTGGGACCAGGCTCAGTGATCTTCAACGCGTCGAATACGCTGCATGCCATTCGCAACGCAGGCACCGACCCCGCAACGTATCATGTCGTCAGTTTTGTCACGCCGGCGACGAAGCAGATCGAGCAGGCCAATAAACCCTGATGGACGGCTTATCGCGACTGCCGTTGTACTCGTAACGGCGGATCGGAAAAAACTTGTTCATGGCAAACCCTGTTCGCGTTGGCATTGCCGGAGCCGGATTCGCAGCGCGCTTTCACCTGCATAATCTGCGGCGTGTCTACGGCGTCTCTGTTGAGATCGCTGGAGTCACGTCGCGCTCGCTGGCAAGCCGCGGAGCTTTCGAGCGCGATTTCGCTGTCCGGTCGTTCGATAGCTTCGAAGCTCTTTGCGATGCAGCGGACGTGATCGATCTGTGCAGTCCTCCCTCAACGCATGAGGAGCTGGCCATTAAGGCGCTGCGACGGGGAAAGCACATTATCGTCGAGAAGCCATTCACGGGGTACTTCGGCTCCGGTACTCCGGATTTCCGCGGCAACTCCTCTCCCAAAGAGCCCATGCTGCGGCACGCCATCGAGAGTTGCAATCGAATTACAGGGGCCGCACATGGGAACGGAAGGATGATCTGCTATGCGGAGAACTGGGTCTATGCGCCCGCGATCCAAAAAGAGTGCGAAATTGTTGAAAAAAGCAGCGGGCAGATCCTGTGGATGATCGGCAATCAGTCCCACAGCGGATCGCACTCGCCCTATTACGGGATCTGGAGCTACTCCGGCGGCGGGTCTCTCGTTGGCAAGGGCTGCCATCCCCTCAGCGCCGCACTGTTCCTTAAGCGCGCAGAGGGTTCGGCTCGCGCCGGAAGCGCCATCCGCCCCGCAACGGTCAGCGCCCGCACGCATGAGATTACGCGGCTCCCGGAATTCCGCGACGAGGGTCACCTGCGGCGCGGCTACAAGGACATCGAGGACTACGGACAGATGCACGTGACTTTTTCCGACGGCACAATCGCCGACATTTTCTCTTCGGAACTGGTGATGGGAGGCGTGAGCAACTGGCTCGAGGTGATGGCCAACAATCATCGGACGCGCTGCCAGCTGAATCCGATCGACGCGCTCGAAACGTTTAATCCGAAAGAGGACGCTTTCCGCGATATTTATCTCACCGAAAAAATCGAGACGAAACAGGGCTGGAGCCACCCCGCACCGGATGAAGCATGGCAGCACGGCTATCCGCAGGAGTTCCAGGATTTCATGGAGAGCATCTCTGAGGGTCGCGAGCCACTCGCCAACGCCGATCTTGCGCGGGACACCATCGCCACGCTATACGCTGCGTATGTCTCGGCGGAGCGCGGCGGCACAGAGACGCGGATCCCGGAATAGTAAGTCAGCGCTGTCGCGCGAGTACCAGCGTAACGTCGTCAGGCTGCTCCTGCGCGCCGATCCAGCTACGTAGCGTCTGGATCACCTGCTCTGAGATGGCTTCAAGGCTGAGGTGCCGGTGGCGCCTCACGACTTCGAGCAGCCGCGCCTCGCCAAACTCTCCAAAGTCATTTTCGGGCTCCGTCACGCCGTCGCTGTACGCAATAAGAATGTCGCCGACGCCGAGGTGGACGGTACCCTGCTCCCACGTCATCTCATCGAGCAGACCCACCACCGATCCGCCGCGATCCAATCGAGCGACAGAGTCGTTGGCGCGCAGCAGGAGTGGCGGCAAATGGCCTCCGTTCGAATACACCAGCCGTCGGCTCAACCCGTCGTAATGGGCGAGGAACAAAGTCGCGTACTTCTCCGGTTGCGTGCTCCAGTAGAGATGGCGGTTCAAAAGCGACAGAATCCTGGCTGGCTCCTCGAACAACTCGGCACACTCCACTTCCCGCTCGCCGGAATGACGCGTGCGGGGATTCGCCAGCGCCGCCACACCTTCGACGATGAGTTCTTGGCCCGCGAAGCGGTAGGCGCGCACCGCGGAGTGCAGGGTCGCCATGAGGAGCGCCGCCGATATGCCCTTGCCGCTGATATCGCCAAGCGCGATTCCCAGGCCGGTGTTGCCAAACAGGAGGAAGTCATAGTAATCGCCGCTGACTGTGCGCGCTGGCAGGCACACCCCGTGCAGTTCCAGCATCGGCAGCGACACTCGTCCGTGCGGGAACAGGTTCGCCTGCACTTCCTGGGCAATCGACAGCTCGTTCTGCAGCCGCTCCTTCTCGCGCTGCTCCGCCAGCAGCCGCGCCAGCGACGAGGCCATGCTGTTGAACGAACGGCTCAGCGCGCCGAGTTGGTCCCTGCGCTTGACCTTGATGCGATGTTCCAGGTTGCCGCCGTCGATAGCGAGCGTGGCCTCGTAGAGGTCGTGCACGGAGAGGGTGATGGTCTGATTCAGACGAACTGCGGCCAGAAACGCCAACAGCTCCAGCACGCCAAAAGCAATGGCGATCCCGATCATCGCATCGCGCACATAACCGCCAATCTCGATCGACGTGATAAACAGCCGCCGATACAAGAGCGACGGCCGCGACGTCACCACGGCCAGCGTTTCGCTGGGCGTCTTGTCCCCGGTTGCCCAATCCGTAGTGTCCAGCGGCGCGTAGAACGCAACCGGAACATCGTAGAAATGCTGCGGCGGCGGTAAACTCCCGCCGGCAATCGCGCGCTTGCGCGCCTGTTCAATATCCTCGCCGTTGATCTGCACCTGCGCCTCGCCGGCGCGCTGCCTCGGCGCCACGTCCGCTCTTGTCCTCCCCGTGTCGAGATCCAGGCTGGGATATACAGTCACCACCCCCAGTCCCTCCGCGAACGCCTCCACATTCCGTTGCTGGATCGGCACGCTGGAAATCACTACCGCCTTGTGGCTGCCTATCGCCTCCACATCAGCCGCGCGCAGCCACAGCTGCCCCCGATCCGCCACGATGCTGCGAAACGACCCGTGCAGCCACGCTGGCAGCGCCGGCGCCACTGCCGCCTGAATCGACGCTGGCTCCAGCGCCACCGGTTTCCCATCCTCGTAGGCGGCAACGCTCAGGCCCGCATACTCGTGCTCGGCAAGCGCGCTCCCCTCTTCGGGCAATGTCACCGCCCGTGCATGCGGATTCTGCTCCAGCACATGCGCGACGTGCATCGCCAGGATAGCGTTGGTTGCTCCTATGTGCTCCAGCTCATCGTGGACGACGCTGGTGGCTGCGAAAATCGCGAACTGCCCCGAAAATGCGTAAAGCAAAATCAGCGCCAGCGTGACAAAGAGCACGACGGGCGTCAACCCCATCAGCAGATACGTCACAATCAGCCGGTTGCGCACCTTCCACAGCAGTCGGAGAAAGATAAACCGCCATAACAGTGGGACACACAGGATAAGGAGCAGGAAAAAATCCAGCCCGGCCAGATCGCTGAAGACCCGACCCACCGTTCCCGGCAACCATCCCGGAAGCGATAGGACCAGATACCCTGCGAAGAGCCAGAAGGCGCCGCGATGCGCGAACCCCTCCGGCGGATCGCGGCGCACCAGGCGAAAGACCGCAACCTCAAATTTTCGTGCCCTTCCCATGTGTGGCCAGTCTAGAGCATTTCCGCCGGAGACAAGCGGCCCGCTTCCGCCTTACACCTTGATGAAGATCTTCCTGCGATACAAAACCGCCATCGGCAGCCAGCAGGCCAGCGTGAAGGCGATGGAATAAAGCAGTGAACCGAGGCCAGGCGGATGAATGTGGACCCAGCTGTGGACGTAGATCCACATTCCGAGGCTCACATGCGGATGAACATCAATTGCCCACAACGGCGCCACCAGGAGGTCCGACAGCACGTAGCTCGCGATGGCGTTCATCCCGAAAACCAGCCAGAAGCCCCAACCCTTCTTCCAGCCTCTGATTTCGATCAGCCAGATGAAAAACGCCCAGATCACCATCGAGCATCCGGCCATGAACAGCACGAAGGAGCTGGTCCAGAGCTTTTTGTTGATGGGAAACCAGGGATTCCATAACTGCCCTAGCACAATCAGGACGACGCCGGCGCCCAGAATGCCAACGCATTTCCGTTCCAGCGAGCGGCTGGTGCGCAGCCACAGCGCGGTCAGCATACCCAGCAGCGTGGTGCCGATGGCCGGAAACGTGCTCAGCAGACCCTCCGGATCGCGTGTCCGCTCGTAGAGCCGTCCGATGTGCATATAGCGATCGAGCCACGCCACCATGTTCGCGTCTTTGTCGAGGAACGGCATACGGCCCGGCACTCCGTAGCCAGGTACGGGAACAAATCGCATCAGGATGTAATAACCCACCAGCAAAACCACGATCAGGCCTGCATACATCGCGACCCGCTTCGCCGCCGTCCGCGTACCCAGGTAGAGCAGGTTGCACGCTAGATAGCACAGGGCGATGCGCTGCAATACACCCCAAACACGCAGCTGCGACCAGTGAAAAAGCGGAAACAAGGCCAGGAACAGTCCCAGTGCAAACAGAATTGCAAAGCGCCGAAAGATGTGCGCCACCAGCGTACCCTCCGCGTCTCCGCGCTTCAGGCGTGACTCGGTGGAGAAGACAATGGTGACGCCCACCACAAACAAAAACGTAGGAAAGACCATGTCGGTCGGCGTCCACCCGTTCCAGTCGGCGTGCTCGAAGGGCCACCAGGCGTGCCCGCCGTTGTTGTTCACCATGATCATGAAGGCGATGGTTATGCCGCGCAGCACATCGAGCGACATCATGCGCGTGGTTACGGTCGCGGCCGGATTTTGCACGGAAACGGTGGCCATAGTCGTCGGAATTCCTAACCAGCGTACTCGGGATGTCAATAACTGTACATCCGGCAGTTCCATTGCGGGCAGGTTGTAGCCCGGTAGTCACAAATGGAACGTTACCTCTCCGTGATCCTTTTTTGCCATTGCCTTTGCC
>JASHPM010000143.1 GCA_030038115.1 Acidobacteriaceae bacterium
ACACGCGGCGCTTCGCTACCCACGCCACGTCGTTCCGGCCACAGGTGGGGCAGATTACGACGCCATCAGGCCAGCGCCGCTCTACAAGGTAAGCCACACAATTATCAGGGTTTGCAAAGAACGTGATGGCTTCCTGAAGTGTCTTTGGGTCGTTCATGGAACCACTGTACAGGAGAACGGCTGATGAGTCAAGTATATTCTTGCCCTGGCATCTGGCTGTTTTCAGGGGATTTATAAAGTTGTCAAGTTTGATATCCCCCCTGGCAGGACTGAAGTTGACTGGGTTCACGGCCGAGTGTGAATCACACTCGGCCGAGTTGCGGTCAGCGGTGGAACGGTTAGCCCGTTCGACGCGCACCTCGCGTTCGCTCGGAGCTTGCTCAGGGCGGGCTCGGGGCCGGTCAGCGCAAAGACAGTCAGCAAACGGCGAGGATGGAGTGAGCGAAGGGCGGGCGGTGGTCACGCCAGGGAAAAAGGCGGGGCCTTCGGCCTTTCCCCCATCCCGGAACCAGGGATATGGGGCACCCGGATTGGTTTGGCTGTCCACGATCAGAAGCACCTTCCTCCAGCAACAGAAAAGGCCGCCCAAAAGGCGGCCTTTTTTCTTTTTCTATCCTAAGTTCAGAATATCAGGTTTGAGGGGGTAAACCGGCCAACTTTTTTGGGATGTTTTGGCGGGTAAGTCCTGTGGAATCAGAGGACATTACTTTGGTGAAGTGGTGGAAACTTGACAACTGCAGCGGGCTCTCTGCGGTTGGGCGGCTTCGCGAGTCGATCCGGTTTACTCGGCCGATTCCCGCCATCCGCGACTAGTTTTTCGCAGGCGTGTCCGCTTGATCGTTGAGACGGTTCGGATCCCAATTTGCAGCAAGTCGTCTTGTGGATCCTTAAACTTTGGCGCTTCCGGATATACGGGTCCGAAATAGCCCGAGCTGATGTTTTCCGCGCTGGCCTTCCGTTTGCCCCGCCTCCTAGGTTTAGCCCCTTCCTTGAAGGGCGATACTTTCAACAGCACCAACTGACAGATCGGGCGCCCGGGGTACAGCAAAACCGGGGTGTTGGAAACGTTCGCAATCTCAAGTGTTAGGCAGCCCCGATACTGAGGGTGAATCCAAGGTGCCGTTTCTACGACAATAAATGTGCGAGCTACAGACGATTTCGTCAGCACCTGGCCGGAGACGTCAGCTGGCAGTTTGATGAACTCGAGTGTGGCTCCGAGTACGGTCTGATGCGCGGGGACCACCAGGAACTGGCCCAGCGGCACGTGCACGCGGGTGTGAAGCGATGTAGCGGAGCTGCGGTCAGGGGAGAAGAAGGGTTGATCCAATGTTTTTGGCAGAAGAAAATAGCAGCCTAGGCGGAGGTCGACTGCGTCGGCATCGAACACGTCGCTTTCCTTGGAATAGAGGAGCGGCGTAATCACCAAGTTGCCTTCAGCGCTTACAGGGTGATCCCTCATGCGGCTCATAATTTCCAGTTTAGAGAGCACCATAATCCACCGCCGATTATCTTATGAAGCGTGCATGCATTTGCGAATCGTCGATAGCCTTCATTGTCCACATCTCGAGCCGCTTGGCCCATTTTCCATATGACTCGACGTTGCTGGCTGCTTCGGCTCCGTCAAATTTCCTAATCAACCCCGGCAATTCGCTGAGGTAAAAGCAGAAGGCGGCGTTGATGATGGATACAGGGGTCAATTGCGGATCGGTGTGGACCGAATGGGGCACTACGCCATTCGTGAGGCACTCCACAATTGCGCTCCGTTCCCTATTGAAGTTCGTGACCTGTTTGTCCACTGGGGGAGTTATCTGACGTACTAACTGCCGGATTCCCGGGGCGACGATGTTCAGGAAGAGCGTGATCAGGATGCGCAGGCCGGTGTGTCTTTCGTCGATATAAAACCGGTACCTTGACTGCGGTATCCTCGCAAGCCTCTCGAGGAGGGCTGTTTGGCTCGAACGGACGCCGGAAATTGCGCCCCACCAAGAGTCCTGACGAAGCATCGAGACGTGTTCGGATAGTCGATACGCCGTCGCCGGATGTGTCTGATTGAACTTGACGCTGTCCTTCTCCGATAACACGCCGAGCAGTCCTAGCATCTCAATGAGGGAGAAGGAAAACGCAGGACCTACGAGTCTTATGGCGAAGAGGTCGCAGAAGATTTCTTGGGTCCATCTCTCTATGATTTGACGCACGAAGGTGAAGGTTTGGGGATCCAGCCGCCGTCGCCCAAAGGATCGCTTCAACGAGCGTTTAATACTGGCTTGCAGCGCGCGGAAGCCCGAATGGGGAGGGTCTGAGTTTGCCAACTCCTCGTAAACGAAGTGGCCGATCTCGTGGTATAGGGCAAGATTAGTGAAAAAGCTTGGCCCCTGTGAGTAAGGCAGCTCAATGAAGCCCAGTTTGGGCGGGTAGACAGCTTTTGGGACGAGACTCTGCACCATCGTAGCGTGATCTGTAATTTCCGTATGGGGTCTCTGGAAATACATTAGCTCCGGTGCCAGAAGCACGACGACTTTGGAGTCTTGCATCCCCAGGACCTTTTGAAGCTGACTGCACGCGAGGTCGACCACGGGGGCGGGCGTTGTGAGGGTGTGCGCGTCCGCGGCTGGCTTCACCAGCGTGTGCAAGATACGCAAGTAGCTCTTGAGCATCCACAAGTTGGAGCGCAAGATCGCCGCGCGATGGGGAAACCTATTTGCGAGGTCAATTAGCTTTGGGAGCTCCTGCTTGACGCCGGCCGAAAGGTCCTCCACGTAGCGAAAGAATCTGCCGGATGCGTCGGCATAGGTCTGGGAACGCTCCTGCTCTCTGCAGTAGTCGCCGATAAAGTCGACAAACCTGTATAAGACGGCCGCGTCGTGGAGAAGGTCATCTAGGCGAGCTGGCATAGCCGCTGCAGCACTCTTGGCGAGACGGGCTTTGGCTGCTCGAAATTCCACAGAGCCTGATTCTGGAGCCTAGCGAACAAGGAGATTAGTTTGTCGGCGTTGGGTTTAACGTTCCTGGAGCTGGGCGCACGGACGATAGCACGCATCATGCGAATCGCGCTTTCCCGCTCATCTGCATTCCAGACCTCCTCAAGCGTCCGAAGCTGTTCGTAGCTATTGAACACAGACGCCCTTCCTCGAGGTGAGAGGGAGGGATTTTTCGCCCGAAGAAGCGAACTCAGTGCATCCTCGAGTGCATCTTTGAGGTGCGCGCGCTTATTCTCGTCCACGTACCCCATCAGCGCAGAGATTACACCCTGCGCGAAGAGAGCTAGCGATAGATACTGTGCGCGATCTTGCAAATCCATTGCCGCCATGGGTCCGTCCCTCCTACATTCTACCTTCGTCTTTTATTCGCCGCTCCTCCGATTTTCCTGCCTAGCCCGCCCAACCTGTTGCGGCCATCGTAGTCGCTGCCGCACATATTGTATGGTCCGGGAAATAACGGGAAATGTCAACGAAATTCTGTTAAGGTATTGAAAACAGTGTCGCTGTATTAGTGCGTCTCCGGAAAAATACGGGAAGAACTCATGGGCCTCACCGCTTTGTTCGAACACGTGACGTTAGATCCTGAGGGGAGACGTATCGCTATCCCAAAGCAATTTGCTGACCGAATACTGCCGAACACAACCGCGGGCACCGCGAATTTCTGGTTGTGGTTCGTCTCGCCTGGCCAGTACAGGCTGCTTTCCGATGATCAGGTTGGGTCGGATCCACAGCTGGAGTCCCTTCGTTCAATCATGGATGAGGAGTGGTCAAAGCCCTCTGCTGCGGCCACCTACGCGCAACCACCCGAGATGACCGCGATGGTTGCACGCCTTGTCCGTGTTGAAATCGCAACGAGCAAGTCGTGTCGGCGGTTGAGCCTCCCGATCGAGTTCGCCCCCTTTGTCCCCGCCGATTGCGAGAAGAGGGCGCTCACCGTGGTCCTTTCCCCCGAGGGTTTCTTAGAGATTTGGTACACGGATGCTCTCCGCCGTGCTGTGTTCTCTTCGAGCCTTCCTCGAACGTGAGGCATCCCGGTCTCCTGCGGTCGTGCGTCGACGGTTGCTTCGTCGTTGGGGTCGAATGGTACACACAATTCGAGTTCGGCGCAATCTAGCCTCGGCGTCCAGAGACGGGCTTGTGATCTGTAACGTCGGTGTGCGACGAGGGTTGGGTGAAGACATTACTTTGGTGAAGTGGTGGAAACTTGACAGGACTGGCCGTCCGGGCGGACGCGCTTCGCGCAGCGGCCTCAGCGGAACATGCCGGGGTCGTAACGGAATCGACTGGGCGGAGCGATGCGGACGCGGGCGAATGCGGCATGCGCTGGGTTGATCAACAGGTTCCAGTCGCCGTCGACGACGGCCGAGGGGACCCTGAGGGCCAGAGAGCGGCCGCTGGCGGCCCAGGCGGAACCGAGATCGCGGCAGGTTTGGTTGTTGAGGCTACGCCAGCCGGAAGGAAGGAGGCGGAGGTCCAGGGACTCGATGAGCGCATCGGGGACGGAGGCTTCGGCGATAAGAAGGTCGTCAGGAGCCTCGTTGGGCTGGAGATTGACGAAGAACTCGAGGGCGGCGAGGGCGCGCGAGGAGGAGGCGTAGACCATCGCGACTCCCAGGTGATTCCAGCGGCCGGCAGCGTGGAGGCCGCCGACGCCGGTGAATGCAGTGGAGCGGAAGCGGCGAGGAAAAAGTCTCCAGACCTCCATCGATACTTCCCTCTAAACCCAGGTCAGCTATAGACTCCATAGGCGATTCTTTCGAGAACCTCTTCGACGGACCGGACACCGACGTCGGTGTCAAGCAGGTCGAAGGGCCGGCTGCCGGCGAGCGCGCGGTTGGGACTGTTGATCCAGCGAGAGGCTTTTTCGCTGGAGCCGAGGATTTCCTGGGCGAGGGCGACGACACGGGCCATGCGCAGCGTGCGGTCGGACTCCTCGTGCGTGAGGCGCGACTGGGTGGCGAGCCTGCGGCTAAGGGTACGCGGCGGGATGCTGAGGCGCTCGGCGACCTGCGTTCTGCGGAGGGAGAGGGTATCGGCGAGGAGGGCGATGGTGGAGGCGGGGAGGCCGGAGCGGACCTGCCGAGCGAGGTCATCGGTGGTGCGAATGCGGCGGCGGAAGGTTTTGGCGCCACCAAGAACTGCGACGATCTCCGCGATGCTCATGCGTGCCACCTGGCAATATTATTGCGCCATTTGGCGGGCATGGCAAGTGACGGTTGAGCGCGACCGCACACAGCGGTTTATTCTTCGCGCAATGCCTCCGCCGGATCGACCCGCCAAGCGCGTCTGGCCGTGCCAGCAGCCGGTGGCCAGTAGCTGGGAGCTCGGAGCTGGGAGCCAGGAGCGGGCGCGGCGTCGGCTCGGTGAGCGCATTGGCGATGATGCACCAATCCGGGCGCGTCACTTCCGAGAAACCCGTTTATCGTTACGGATCAATCGAATTGAG
>JASHPM010000144.1 GCA_030038115.1 Acidobacteriaceae bacterium
CCGGGAACCACAGAGGCGAGGTTGCCGAGAATCTGGACGGGCTGACCGCCGACCGGGCCAGGCCAGGAGGATGACGGCAGGCCCGCGCCATTGGAGCCGGTGTTGGTCAGGCTGGGGCTGGCATCGCCACTCGCCGCTGCGCCGCTACCCGGCGTAACCGGGATGTTTCTCAGGTCCTGCATCGTGTCGAGCACATATTGCGGCGACTGCGCGGCGATGCTGTATTCCACGCCGTTGCTGGGATCGAGATAGAAGGTCGGCGAGGTCTGGAAGCTGCCGCTGGAGGCGACCAGGAGGCTCTGCATCACATCACGCTGCTGCAGACCGGCACCCTGGGCCAGGGATCGATTGACGTTGATGGTCAGCTCCGGATTGTCGAAAGGCTGCTGAATATGCATATCCGCAGTGCCGGGGACGAACTTGATGCGATTGAGGAGATGCTCGGCGAAGACCCGGTTGCCAGCCTGATTGGGTCCGACGATCTGAACGTCGATGGGCGAGGGCAGACCGAAGTTCAGGATTTGCGTGACCATGTCGACGGGCAGGGTGTAGAACTCGGCACCCGGAAAGCGCCGCGGGAGCTCTTCACGGAGGCGCGCGACGTATTCGTCCGTGGGACGATGATGCTCGGTGAGGGAAACCTGGATATCGGCATCGGCAGGTCCCACGGGGGCGGAATTCGAATAGGAGGTGTTGATGCCGGAGTAGGGCAGGCCAATGTTGTCGATGATGGTAATGAGTTCATCCTTCGGGATGATCTGACGGATGGTGTTGTCGATGCGGTCGCAGAGGTCGGCCATATCTTCAATGCGGGTGCCGGTGCGGGCGCGGACATGGAGCTTGAACTGGCCGCTGTCGACGGTGGGGAAAAAATCCTCGCCGAGGAATGGGTAGAGGAACGCGGCCGAACCCATGGTAAGAACGAAGAACAGAATCATGAACCAGCCGGGGCGGTGAATACAGAAGTCGAGCATGCGGCGATAGCCGCGGCGAAACTTCTCGAAGCGGCTTTCGAAGGCGAGCTGGAAACGGATAAAGGGATTGAGGCTTTGCCTTTTCCGTTCACCTTCCTGCGGGTCATGCTCACGCAGCAGATATTTGGCCATGGTAGGGATGATGGTGCGCGAGAGGAGGTAGGAGGCGAGCATGGCGAAACAGACGGCTTCGGCGAGGGGCACGAAGAGATATCTCGCGACACCGCTGAGGAAGAACATGGGCACGAAGACGATGCAGATGGAGATGGTAGCGACGAGAGCGGGAACGGCGATCTGCGCGGCGCCGTCGAGGATGGCCTGCTCGATGGCTTTGCCCTGCTCCAGATTGCGATTGATGTTTTCGATTTCGACGGTCGCATCGTCGACGAGAATGCCGACCGCCAGCGCCAGGCCGCCGAGAGTCATGATGTTGATGCTTTCGCCGAGGGCGCTGAGGGTGAGCAACGAGGTGAGAATGGACAGGGGAATGGAGACGGCAATGATGAGGGTGCTGCGCCAGCTGCCGAGGAAGATGAGGATCATGACCGCGGTGAGGCAGGCGGCGATGATGCCTTCGTGCACGACGCCATCGATGGAAGCGCGCACAAAGATGGACTGATCGGCGAGAGGGGTGATCTTCAGCTGGGGAGGCAGCTGGGACTTGAGGGTGTCCACTTTGGCGAGGATGCCCTTGACGATGTTGAGGGTGGAGGCGTTGCCGGTCTTGATGATGGAAAGCAGGGAAGCACGCTGGCCGTCAACGCGAACGATGTTGGTTTGCGGCGGAAAGCCATTGCGCACGTGGGCGACGTCGTGGACATAAACCATGGCGCCGTTCACCTGGCGAATGGGCAGATCGTTTAAGCCTTCGATCGTGGTGGGGGCGCTGTTGGTTTCGAGCTGATACTCGAACTGGCCGATTTTGATGGTCCCCGAGGGCAGGATGAGGTTCTGGGCGCCAATGGCGTTAACCACGTCGGCGGGCGCCAGACCTTTCGACTGCAGCGCGGGGAGGTTGAGATCGACCTGTACCTGGCGTTGCTTTCCGCCATAGGGATAGGGGATGCCAGCGCCGGGCACAGTGACAAGCTGGGTGCGAATGAAGTTGAGGCCGAGGTCGTTGAGCTGCATTTCCGAGAGGCCCTGGCCGGAAAGGCCCAGCTGAATGATGGGAACACTGGAGGCGTTGTACTGGATGACGAGGGGTGAGGTGGTGCCGTTGGGCAGCTGGCGGAGCTGGGTTTGGGCGATGGCGGTGATCTGAGCCACCGCGTTGCCGATGTCGACGCCGGGCTGGAAGAAAACCTTGATGATGGAGCGGCTGTTCACGGACATCGACTCAATATGCTCGATGTCGTTGACGGTAGTGGTGAGGGAGCGCTCGCTGAGGGTCACGATGCGGTCGGCCATCTGTTCCGGCGAGAATCCCTGATACTGCCAGATGATGGAAACGACAGGAATGTCGATGTTGGGGAAGATATCGACCGGCATTTTCATGACGGCCAGCGGTCCCAGAACCATCAACAGAAGCGCGACGACGGCGAAGGTGTAAGGCCGTCGCAGCGCGAGGCGGACTATCCACATATCGTTTCAGTGTCTCCTGCGAACGGCACTCGCGGCGGCCGAGATGCTGCGGGGCGCAATGCGAAATGCCGGAGAAACGTCAAAGTCGACGGCCTGGGGGGACACAAATCCCGTTAACAACAGTATCCATCCTCCGCGTGCAGGGGAGGAATTGAACGCAAATGCAGCTTTATGGTTTTGAAGACGACTGGACTCAGGAAAAAGACGACGGAACTTGCTCTTTTCGCCTGTTCGGTAGATGTCGACCGAGCATTAGCCGATGCAGATTTCAGGGTTTGGCATGCGGCCGTCACATATTCATTTTCTTAAAAATGCGGCCGGGAATGTTGCGCACCACGAGCATGATCAGACCCCAGAAGGGCGGCACGTAGGCCACGTCTTTGCGCTTCTCGATGGCGCGAACGATGTGTCTGGCGACCTGGCCGGGCTCAGCGAAGAGGAAGTTCTTTCGCAGATGGGCGGTCATGGGCGTGGCAACGAAGCCGGGCTTGATGGTGAGGACCTGCACGCCGGCACGGTCGATGCGGTTGCGGACACCGTCGAGGAAAACGTTGAGTCCACCTTTGGATGCGCCATAGACGTAGTTGCTCTTGCGGCCGCGGTCGCCGGCGACCGAGGAGATGACGGCGATGGTTCCGCGGTGCTCGGCCTCGAAGTAATTGGCGAGCCAGCCGACGAGCGAGACCGGCGAGAGGAAATTGGTGCGCAGGACCGCTTCGGCAGCGGCATAGTTCTTTTCGGCCTCGGCCTGATCGCCGAGGACACCATGGGCCAGGAGCGCAATGTCGATTCCCCCGAGGGTTGTCACGGCCTGCGCCAGCATGGCCGGATGAGCGGCGGTATCGTCAAGATCGGCGATAAACGTGGCGGCAGCAGCGGCACCGCGCGTGAGCAGATCGTCGCGCATGGCGGCGAGTCTTCGCGGATTGCGGCCGACCAGAAGGAAGGCCGCGTGGTGTTCGGCGAACAGGCGGAGCGTGGCCTCGGCGATGGCGGAAGCAGCACCGAGCGCGAGGATGCGCTGCGTGGGCGCGACGGCGGCCGGGTCAGGCAACGATCGGCCTCCGTCCGGTCACACGCTGCCAGAAGGCGGAGTCGAAGCCGGGATCGACAAAGCGCGCGAATTCCCGCCACTGCGGGTAGAAGGCCTGGAACTGCTCCGGAGTCATGCGGGCGTCCTTGGCGGAATACATGCGGCCGCCATAGTCGAGGGTGATGCGGGCGAGGCGGTCGACGAGTTCGAAGGTAACGTCGCGGCGAATGGGAAAATCGAGGGCCAGCATGACGCCGGGCGTGGGGAAGGACATCATGCCAACGGAGGGAATGTCTCCGAAAAACTTGATGACTGCGAGAAAGGAGGCGAGTCCGGACTGGGTGATGGCCTTCAGGATTTCGAGCATACCCTCGCGGCCGCTCTCGTGGGGGAGCACGTTCTGGAACTGCAGGAAGCCGTGCCTGCCATACAAGCGATTCCAGTGGAGGACGGCGTCGAGGGGATAAAAGAACGGCTCGTAATCGACGGGACCGGCCTTCTGTTTGCGGAGCTGCTTGTGGAAGTAGAGGGAGTTGAAGGCGGCCATGGAAAAGCGGTTGAGGGCGAACTCGGGCAGATCGAAGGGGAAGGTCAGCCGGGGCTCTTTGCTCGGAGTGAGCGGCCCTGGAGTTTCGGAGTGATCGCCCTGCATAAAGATGCCGCGCGCGAAGTTGCGACCGGTGGAGATGCAGTCAATCCAGGCGACGGTGTACTCCGCGGTCGCGTCCAGGGAGAGCGCGAAGAACTCGTCGATGCCATGAAACTGGTCGCCGAGAAAGTCGATTTTACGGGAAACGATGGGGCGGAGGTGGATTTCCGCCCACGTTATCAGGCCGGTGAGACCCATGCCGCCGATGGTGGCAGCAAACCACTCGGGGTTTTCGATGGGGCTGCACACGAAGCGGGTTCCGTCGGAACGGACCAGCTCGAAACGCAGCACATGGCGGCCAAAGGTGCCGGCGACGTGGTGATTCTTGCCGTGAATGTCGTTGGCGATGGCGCCACCGACGGTTACGTATTTGGTTCCAGGGGTGACGGGCAGGAAAAAGCCGCGCGGGACGGCGAAGTCGAGGATCTTCTGGAGCGAAACGCCGGCCTCGCAGCGCAGCATGCCGGTCGCGGAGTCGAAGTGCAGGAAGCGATCCATGCCCGGGGTGTGAAGAAGGGTGCCATTCTCGAGCAGGCAGACGTCGCCATAGCTGCGGCCCAGTCCGACGGGCAACTGCAGGGCAGCAGGGGCATGCTGCAATGGAAAATCGGAGGCCCAATGGAGCGGAATAAGGTCGGCATGCAATTGCGGATAGCGGCCCCACGATTCGAAGATCGGGGTTTGTTCTGTTTTACGGCCGGACTTACCCATGGATGGTCGCTTTCTCAGCGCTGCGAGGCTGCGAGGGCTGCAATCGCCGCGACCGCCAGGCCGGCGAGGAGGCTGAGGCGATCGGTTACGGCGAAAATGACGGGGTCTTCATCGAGCTGGCCGCGCGAAGCCAGGAGCCATACCCGGCTCAGCCAGAAAATCATGAGAGGGGTTATGAGCCAGAGACGATTCGGGTGTTTGTAGAGGCTGCTGACGTCGTGGGACCCGATATAGAACGAAAACACAACGACGGAGGCATAAGCGCTGGCGGTTCCGAAACTCCGCAACTGCTCGATGTCGCCCAGCAGATAGCCGCGGCCGTTGGCGAGGGCCTGGCCGCGCGCGCGGGTGTTCTGCAGCTCGCTGAAGCGCTTGACCATGGCCAGGCTGAGAAAGAGGAACAGGGCGAAGGCTGCGAGCCACGGAGAAATGTCCACTCCGGTGGCTGCGGCACCGGAGAGCAGCCGCACTGTGTAGAGGCCGGCAAGCAGGATCACGTCCACAAGGACAACGCGCTTGAGAACGAGCGAATAGGAGAGCGTCGCCACCAGATAGAGAAACAGCCAGAGCAGGAAGGCGCGGGGGAGGAATACGGCAGCAATGGAAATGCCGCCCGCAAGGAAAGCGCTGCCGATCAGGATGCCGGCGATCACGGACAGGTCGCCGGAGGCGAACGGCCGCTCACGTTTGCTGGGGTGACGGCGGTCCGATTCGATGTCGAGCAGATCGTTGGCGATGTAAGTGGAGGAGGCGCAGAGGCTGAAACTGACAAAGGCGATGGCCGCATCGGCGAAGGCGGCGGCGCGCAGCACATGCGCGAGCAGCATGGGCACGAAGATGAGCACATTCTTCGCCCACTGATGCAGGCGGATGGCTTTGAGGACAGCTTTTGCGGGCGCGGTTCGATCCTGGAATTCCCGCTCGACGGGAATACCGCGAGCGCGGAGCCGCGCGCGCAAAGAGAACGCGGGATTGGCGATCATCGCGGTTCCAGCGTGCTGCAACAGAGGAAGATCGGGGCCGGCGTTGCCGATGTAGTCGTAACCGTCGTCGCCGAAGGTCCGGCGCACGCCGTCCAGCTTGTGGGCGGCGGTCAGGTTCATTTTGCCGTCGCTGGCGAGGACACCGTCGAATAAGGCCAGGTGATCGGCGATGCGCGTGGCCAGTTGCTGATCCGCACCGGTGGCG
>JASHPM010000145.1 GCA_030038115.1 Acidobacteriaceae bacterium
GAGTGACTCCCTGATATTGTCCGCGCCCGAATGTGTCGAGATACCGTCCGTCGAGGGATCGAAGAATATCTGTCACGTCGTTGCCGCGGTCGTCGACTGCGCGTGCGATCGGATGCGGCGTCTCCGTCGCGGTGATGGCGAGCTTCACCGGCGGGACCACAAACCGCTCGTCGGTGAAGACCTCGGTTCCCTGCGGATGATCCACCGTCATCAGCTGGAGCCAGTCGTAGTAATAGGTCTCCCAAAGCTCGCCTGTGATGCGCACATCGTAGACGCCGTCGTGCGGCACGAGATCGTTGCGCGGAATCTTGTACCATTCCTGGGTTGCCGCAATGCGCGCGGGGCCGAGCGCATTGATGCGGAGGCCGATCGCCGATCCCCAGGGCACGGTATCCTTCACAAACTGCATTTCTTTGCCGTTCCACGAGAAGAGAAACGGGCATGACCCTTTCAACCGCTGCTGCGCAAGTACTTCCTGGTCGCCGGCGATCTGGAACTCCGCGTTCACCGTTCCATTCGGCCAAAGGATGCGGGCGATATCGGTTCCCGGCCACTCGCCCAGTCCGAAGTGCTCCTCCGGCGCAGCGATCGCCTGCGCCTGCAGCAGCAATCCCGAGCGAATCTGCACTTCGCCGCCGATTCCGAAGGAATTGATGCGCTGATCGCCGGTCGCCTGCACGGCGCGCGTCCGGATCACCTGCCAGTGGTAATTTTTCGTGCCGTGGTTGACCGCCTTCAGTGGCTGATCGGCGTCGTCAAGCGCGAGCAGATCGAGATGACCCGTACCATCCACGTCCGCAGCGTCGAAGACACGTTCCGAACCCGTCGGGTGGTCCATCAGCGTGTATGTGCCGTCGCCGGCGCCCAACCAGATGAGCGGACCACGCGCTTCGCCGGTCGATCCCAGCTGTGCCAACAGCAAGTCGACCGCTCCGTTATTGTCGAGATCCGCAGTGCGCAGACGGACCGGCCCGCGCAGGACGTTTGCCGCGTTCGGAACCTGGGCAATTTCCGTCGAGGTCCACGCTCCGTTGTCTTCAACGAGCCGCACGATCGCGCCGTCTGTTTTGACAGCGAGCAGATCGAGGGTTCCGCTGTTTCGCGTATCCGCAGCGGCGATCGCCTTGACTGCGCCGAGCTTCGGCACGGATGGAATCTCCCTGAAATTTCCTGCCCGTTCATTGCGGAAAATGTGTAGCTGTCCCGCGCCATCGAGCAACGATGCATCGGGGTTGCCGTCGCCATCCAGATCGGCCCAGACAAATTGCTGCAAACCGGCAACGCCGGCAAATGGATGTATCGGTGTAAACGTGCCGTCACCATTGTTGCGCAGGACCGTCGGCAAACCGCCCTGCTCGCCGAGCACGATGTCGAGATCGCCGTCTGCTTCAATGTCCACGGCCCATGTGCCGGTGTAATTGCCGTTCAGGATCTGTGGTGACAGCTTGGTCTGCGCAGTTACATCGGTGAACTTCTGCGGCGAATCCTGGCGCATGAACCGCACGCCGCCCGCCCCGGCTAGCACCAGATCCGTCCTGAAGTCGAAATTAAAGTCCACCGGCAGCACGGACTCCGGTCCGGGCGCGATGCCGTGCGTACCACCCGGAAACGCAAAGGATGGCCCTCCGATCACGCTAACGGTCCTGGCGTTTGCGGTAACGATCGCCGGTGCCTGCTTGTCGTTGAGAAAGATAGCGCCAATCCAGTCCCACCTCTGTCCCGGCGTTGCAGCCAGCGGCTCCGGAACAAATCGCATCGCCATGTCGGGCGCGGCGGGCCGGGAACCTGGCGAAGGCAGCCGCACAAACATCAGGAAGGGCTGCGCCTCTTCGCCCGGCTCTGCTTTGATCGCGGCCAGACTCTGCCGGAAGCTCGGCACCTGCATCAGCACATTGCGAAGAAAGACACTGCGCACGGCGGCCGTTGCGGGCGCGCTTGCAGCCGCGCTCTCGAGTTCCGTCAGTTGCTGTTGCACACCGGGCGGCCACGTTGCCGATTGCGCAGCAATACGGCCGACGGCCGAGCGAAGCGTCGCCGCGTCTCCTCGCTTGGCCGCGATGCGGCTCAACTCGACCAGTGCAGCCAGGTTATCCGGCTGCGCCGCAAGAATTCGTTCGATAAGCTGCTGACATTCCTGCTCGCTGCCGGAACCGCCCTGGCGCTCGATCTCAACGGCAAGCAGGTAGAGAGCGCGCAAATTATGTGGGTCCAGATCTGCGGCCCTGCGCAGATTCGCGATCGCCTCGGCGGAATTCCCCCGCGTGCTCTCCAGAACACCCAGGTCGGCGTCAATCTGGCTGTTGCGCGGGGCAAGCGCATGTGCGCGATCCAGCCGCTGTTTCGCCTGATCGAAATTCCGTTGCCGCAGTGCCAAAATCCCCCAGTCTGCCCAACCCGCGGGTTCGCCGGGAGCCAGTTGTGTGGCCCGCCCCAGCTGGTCCTCCGCGCGCACGTCGTTTCCTACCTCCATCGCCGCTAAGCCAACGTATAACGCCTGCACAAACTGCGTGTACCGCGCGGACTGGGGCTTCGGCAAGCCCGAATGGCAACCGGCGGCGAAGATCGTGGTGGAGGCCACGACGGAAGCGACGACTTTGCGCGCTCTCGCACTCCTGCCGCTCATCGCAGCTGTCTGCCTTGCGTTCCAGTAGAAAAGAGAGCTGGGGTCATGGAGACGATACAGAATCTCGCCCACCATACCGAACTCGCAATTGCGGTGTCGCCCACCTAAAGGAGGAACCCGTTCTCGAACTACGGATGCAGGATCAGGGGCGCCGTTTTCCAGCGCATTACGACCTTTTGCGGCACGCTTGAATTCCATCTTTAGTTGCTTGACGATATTCTCCAGCCCGGTGGATTCTGGCTCAGTTTACGGTGTTGAATCCCCAGCTGGAAAGGACGAACCTGATGCCCCACATTGCCCTGCCGGAAGGACTGCCCGGGATTCGCGGCGCGATGGCGTTTCGCCCCGAAACCGCGAAGCCGCTCAACGATCTTGTGGAAGTCCTTTTGCGCGCTCCCAACTCGCTTACTCCGGGGGAGCGGGAGCTGATCGCAACGTATGTTTCTTCTCTCAACGATTGTTATTTCTGCCAGACGATTCACGGCGCAATCGCAGCGGCGCATCTGAATGGCGATGAGGAGCTGGTACGCCGCGTTAAGGCCGATTTTCAACACGCGGCAATCTCGGACAAGCTCAAGGCCCTGCTGGTGATCGCCGCGAAGGTGCAGCGCGGGGGCAAGAACGTCACAACAGATAATATCGCCCACGCGCGCAGTAATGGCGCAACGGATGTCGAGATTCACGACACGGTCCTCATTGCCGCCGCCTTCTGCATGTACAACCGTTATGTCGACGGCCTGGCGACCACTCAGCCTCGCGACGAAGCCCTGTATCGCGAGCGCGGGAAGCAGGTGGCGCGTGAGGGATATGTGGCCGTCAGCAAAGCGTATTTGCCGGCGGAAAAAGTCTCTTTCTGACCGAACCGGAATGCGCTCGCACAGGCGGTGGGACTCTATTTGAGTTCCCCGCTCGGCCTCAAAAAAAGAAACGCGAGGTGACCAGGGATCGCCTCGCGTTCAGGGAGGTGTGGTTTCGGGCCTAGAAGACGATCTTCGCGACCCCCTGGAAGACTCGCGCGCTGAAGTTGTCCGCTGACGCCGTCGAGGAAATCTGACCAAACGTCGAGGACGAGACAGTGGCCGTTGGACTGCCGAAGTCCGGATGATTCAGCACGTTGAATGCTTCGAGCCGCAGATCCAGGTTCAGGCGTTCATGCAGCGGGAATATCCGGGAAACCTGCCCATCGAACTGGAAGAAAGGAGGGGTCCGGAACGCGTTCCTGCCGATATCTCCATAGGTTCCTACCGCGGAGCAGCCGTTCACACTGCCTCCGGGGCAGGACGCGGTCACCTGTGCAAAGGCCGCCGGGTTCAGATATTCGCGATTGGCTTCCCCGGTCGCTGACCGGAAATTCACCTTGGCGTACGGGCTCACTCCGGGCACCAGGTTCGGGCGATCTTCGCCAACATCGGTGAGAGAGTTATCTACGCCAGCCTGCACGTTGACCGGCGCACCGCTGGTGATGTGAAACAGCGGCGCAATTTCCCAGTCATTGATCACGGCGCGCGTAAAGCGGTTGAACTCCGAGACGTTGCTGCGCGCCACCAGCACCGCGTTTTCAACATCCCGGTAATCGAAGCCGCAGGGTCCCCAGTCCAGCCTCGGATTGCTGAGCTCCTCGAACAGCTGCTGTGAGATGTCGCCCTGGCCGTCGACGATGTCCAGGCACTTGGACCAGGTCCAGTTGGCCAGCAGGCTGAAGTTGGCGTTCAGGCGATGCTGGATCGTACCCACCATGCCGTTGTAACTGGCTTTGCCGCCGTCGTTGACAATAACGGAGCCGGAGCCGCCGCCTTCGATCTGGTTGCCCTGCGCCGGATTGGCAATGGTCAGTGAGAATCGCGAGTTTTCGTTCTTCGTGGTGGAGCAATTCGTACCCGCCGCTCCCGGCTTGACCGCCGCCGGACCCGTGGTTACGATACCCGCGCAGCCGGTGCCGCCTGCACCCCACACGCCGGGGATAAAGACGGCCGGGCTCAGCGCCGTGCCCATCGGATCGTGGACCGTTCTGTTCCCGATGTAGTCGAGCTGACCCTGCCAGGCGTGCGGAAACTCATGCTGCACGCTCAGGGTCCACTGCATCGTGTAGGCAGCGAGAAAGTGGCTGGGCAACACGATGTATTGGGACTGCGCGTAGAAAAGGGCAGTAGCCGGCGTTGGGATTTCGGGTTGCGGGAAGGGGTTCGTGGTGATGGAGCCGACCGACCACGGCGCGGCAAACGACAACGGTCCCGATGCCGAGGTCTGCGTGTTGCTGATCGCCGTGGCAAACGGCGGGTTCTGCTGGGCACGCTGGCCGGTGAAGAAGTTGGGCTTGTCGTACTCCAGCTCCCCGCCAGCGCGGATCACGGTTCTCCCGTTCCCAAAAGGATCCCACGATACGCCGAGATTGGGTGAGAACTGCCACGGAGAATTCTGCGTGAACGCTTTCGGCACGCCTGGGTCGCCGTAGAAGAGGACGCCTGCCGGGGCGCCCGGGTAGACGGTGCTGATTGTGTTGTTCAGGAAGTCGTTGTAGTTAAACACGGCGCCGCGATTGAAGTAATCGGTGGGCATGAAATTGGGGCCCCAGCGCAGCCCCCCCACCAGCGTCAGCCGCGAGGTAGCGTGGAACGTATCCTGCCCGTACAGGCTGGGGAGCGGTCCGCGCAGGGCATTCTGCTGCTCCTTGCTTTGCTGGAAGGCGCTCAGCGTGCCCCACAGGAAATCCAGGTTCTGGTCGCCGATGGTGGTGCCGCCATTGGGGCCGCTGCCGCTGTATTCGCCATTGAAGGTGAAGATTCCGTTGCCTTCGTAGACGTTGCCGATGTTGAGCTCGTTCTGAACCCATTCCCCACCGAACGAGAGCTGGTGCTTGCCCCGCACCCAGGTCACATCGTCGTTGAGCGCGAGGGCGTTGTCGTTGAAATGGGCGACGGAGTTGGTTCCGCCACCAATCGTGAATTTGCCCTCGGACATTTGCAGTCCGTTGGGCTCGAACTGAAAGACGCTCACACCGAGGGTGGCGGCGTTGATGTCATTCGGCGCGTAACCGCGATTGTCCACGCGCCGCAGCACGGTCGCGTGCGCCTGGTTCACCAGATTGTTTGTAAACGTGTCCACCCATCCGAGCGTGAACGACTGCGTCCGTTCGATGTTGCCCGATTGTGTCGTGATCAGGATGTTGGTGGGCGAGAAGAACGCCGGCGCCTGGTAGCCGTCAATGAAATACCGGCCAAACAGCGTGTTCTTCTGATTGATCGTGTAATCCTCTCTCGTCACGAACTGGTTGTCGAACGTCTCCGAGGGGATGGCATAGGAAACAAACCCGCAATTATTGACGTCGTAAGACGGTACCGGCTTTGGCAGATAAGCATCCAGAGCCAGCGACTGCTTGATGTAGGCAGGGGGCGAAGGATAAGTGTCCCCCGGAATCGTTGCGCCCGTCAGCGGGTCGACGAGCTGAACAAATTTCTTCGAGGACTCGCAGGTGGGTCCGTCGGTCACGGAAAAATCGCCTGTCAGGTTCGCCGCCGTCGGCACGGTCGCCTGCGTGCTGGCCTGGGCGGAGTCAGCATGCAGGTGCTGGTACCCGGCAAAGCCGAAAAGTTTGTCGCGGAGGATCCTCCCGCCGAACGTGCCGCCATACTGGTTCTGGTGCAGCGTGTCCTTGCTCGTCGAATAGAAGTTTGTGGCGTCGATGAAGTTGTTGCGGATGAACTCAAATGCCGAGCCGTGGTAGTCGTTGGTCCCCGCGCGGGTCACGGCGTTGACATAGCCGCCGGTGTGATCTCCCTCCTGGGCGCCCAGCGCGGTGGATTCGACGCTGAACTGGCTCACCGCGTCCGGAAAGGGGAACGGCATGTTGCCATTGCCCATATAGTCCTGGTTGTCGCCGCCGTCCAGCCGCCACAGTGTCGTATTCCCGTTGCCGCCGGCAATGGAAATGGAAATCGTCTGGTAGGAGTACTTGCTGCCTGTAAAGTCATTGCCGGGCGCTGTATTCGCGCCACCGGAGATGGTGAGCAGATTTGTGATCTGCCGGCTTGCCGAGTTCAGCGGCAGCTCCGTGATGTCCCTCGTATCGATTGTCTGCTTATACGAAGGATCCTCGGTCTGCAGGGCCAGGCCCTCGGAGCGAACTTCGATTTTGGTGTTGGCCGTGCCGACCTTGAGCGCTGGGTTGATCGTGATGCTGCTGCCGACTTCCAGCACGATATTGCTCTGCTCATACGTTTCGAACCCGGCAGCAACGACATCCAGCTTGTATGTGCTGGTGATCAGACCGGGGAAAACAAAGAGACCGGCTTTGTCGGTCTTCACCAGGTGCTGCACACCGGTGGACACGTCGGTGATGGTTACTGTCGCGCCCGGAATAACGGCGCCGGACGGATCCTGTACGGTGCCCTGAATGTTACCGGTGCCGGCGATCTGCGCCTGGGCCTGTGGGGATAGCAGCAGCATCGCTAGACAAAGGGCGCCGAGACAGCGCCCGAGCACTGCCATTGAGTTGGAGCGGTTGCTCCTCATAGAAGCCTCCAAATGAACCACGAATTGCAAGTTTGGTGTGAAGAGGTCTGACCTGTCCCCAGGAACCGGAACAGTATCGTGGACCCAGAATGGACCTGTCAAGGGGCAAACAAAAGACCGAC
>JASHPM010000146.1 GCA_030038115.1 Acidobacteriaceae bacterium
CAAAAGCTACCACACCGACGGCAACGCCGTCGTCTTCGACCGTCCCCTTGGGATCCGGCGGAACAAAGTCGTCCTGCCGCTCGGCTATGAAGTTGTCGGCCTGACCGTCCCCTCACAAATCCTCACTGAACCCGACGGTCGCATTGCCATCAGCTTCATGCATGCGGGCGCGGGCGATGCGCCGCTCGTCCTCCGCGCCATAAAAGACGCGCAGACCGGCCCTGCGGCGCTGCCCAAAGCTCCAGGCGAGGCGCGCAGCTGGGAATCTCCCTTCCCCGGCGAAACCGAGCGCGACCGTCTCTCCGAACGCGCCTGGCAGAATCGCGACATCGTCTACTTTCTGCAGCAGCCGGAGACGCACGCTTTCAGCCTTTATCACGACTACACAGAGACCCGTCCCGGCATCGACGGCTATGCCAACGTGGTGCGCGCGGGCAGCACGGCCAGCCGCCCCTCGGCGACCATTCTCGATACCGGCGAGGAACTCAAGCCCGAAGAAATGACGGGCGCCGAGCTCATCGCCTCAAAGATCAACACCGGGGAAACCGTCGACTCCAAAGACAGCGTTGTGGTCATTCCCTTCGCGCCCGTCCAGCCCGGACAGTCCCTGCGCCTGCGCATTGCGGAAACCTACACGGCCCCGGTCAGCTACCGGCTCGACGGCGATGAACTGGTTTTCGACCGCAGCCTGGGCCGCTCGCGGAACGCCGTCGTCCTGCCCTCAGGATGGTACTGCACCGCCAGCGCCATCCCCGCCACGGTCAGCCAGCTCCCTGACGGGCGCATTCGCCTGGATTATTGGGACGACCGCCCCGAACCCGTCGACGTCCTCATTAAAGCCAAACGCCGCGGGAAGGGCGACTAAGGCCTTCCCGCAGTCCTGCCGATCCTCTATTCTTCCCGCTCGTACCGCACATACTTCGGCTCCCAGACATTTTCCGTAACAGCGTCCTCCACCTCGCTGTCCTTCAGCTCGGACAACCCCTCCGCGATCGCCTGCCGCGCCACCGCCGCGGCAATCACCCGGCTCAGCCGGCGCGACTCGGCTATGGGCGGCAACAGATTCGCATTGCGATCCTTCTCGACCGGCGACAGCCCGGCCAGCGCTCGCCCTGCCGTCATAATCATCGCGTCGCTCACCCGCCGTGCGCGTGACGCCACAATCCCCAGCGCCAGTCCCGGGAAAACATACGAATTATTCGTCTGATCGATACAGATTTCCCGTCCGCCAAACCTCACCGGCTCAAACGGGCTCCCCGTTCCGATCAGCGCTTTCCCATCCGTCCACTTCAGCAGGTCCTCCGGCGTCGCCTCGCTCCTCGACGTGGGATTCGATAACGGAAAAACGATGGGCCGCTCCGCATTCTTCGCCATCGCCCGCACCGCGTCTTCGGTAAACATCCCCGCCCTGGCCGCGACGCCGATCAGCACCGTGATTTTCGCGTTCCGCACCACCTCTTCCAGCCCGATCTTCTTCTCGTCCGCAACCTTCCACCCCTCCACATCTTTCCGCGGCCGCACAAACTCCATCTGCTCCGGATGAATGCCTTCCGCACCCTCCACCAGCAGCCCCGGCCGCCCCATGGCGTAGATTCGTCCCCGCGCTTGCTGCTCCGTCAGGCCCTCGTCCTGCAAGGCCTTCACCAGCAGATTCGCGATCCCAATTCCCGCCGACCCGAAGCCCAGGACTCCAACCCGCTGCTCGACTAGCTTGGTCCCCGACGCTTTCACCGCCGCCAGCAGCGTCGCCAGCACCACCGCCGACGTTCCCTGAATGTCATCGTTGAACGTGCACAGCCGGTCGCGATACTTCTTCAGCAGTCGCGCCGCGTTCGATCCGGCAAAGTCCTCCCACTGCAGCAGCACATGCGGCCACCGCCTCTCCACCGCACTCACAAACGTCTCGATGAAGTCGTCGTACTCCTGCCCCCGCACGCGCTTGTGCCGCCAGCCCATATAAATCGGATCGGCCAGCCGTTCGTCGTTGTCCGTCCCCACATCCAGCAGCACCGGCAAACAGTTCGCGTGGTGAATGCCGCCGAGGGCCGTGTACAGCGCCATTTTGCCGATGGGAATCCCCATCCCGCCGGCGCCCTGGTCGCCGAGGCCCAGGATCCGCTCCCCATCGCTCACTACAATGGCCTTCACGTCGTCGTAGCGCTGGTGCGCGAGGATTTTCTCGATCCTGCTCTTGTTGGGATAGCTCAGGAAAAGGCCGCGTGGCCTCCGCCAGATTTCGCTGAAGCGCTGGCACCCCTCACCCACCGTTGGCGTGTAAACAATGGGCATCATCCTGCGGATGTCCGACAGGATCAGCGCATAGAACAGCGTCTCGTTGATGTCCTGCAGATCGCGCATGAAGCTGTACTTCTCAAACGGCGTCTCGAACTGGTCGAAGATCCTGTGCCGCCGCGCAATCTGTTCCTCCAGCGTCCCCACGTGCGGGGGCAGCAGACCGTGCAGGTCGAAGGCATCGCGCTCCTCTTCAGTGAACGCGGTGCCCTTGTTCAGTCTGGGATGATTCAGGAGGGTAAAACCATACAACCTCGTCCGGATCACAGCTTCCGTCTCTTGCTCGATCATTTGCACCGTCATGGCGCACCTCCGGCAGAGAAATGCAGACCGGCTCTCAGCCCAGGATTCCGGCCTGACTCCAGCCAATCCGAAATTCTATTCCTCATCGTCCACCACGCCAGCAAACATCTCGTTATCGTCCGTTACCGAAGTCTGCCCGCGCTTCGCCGCCAGTAAGTACCGCTCCACGCGCATGGCCTGCATCACCTGCTCACCGACGCGCCGCAACACGCCCTGCTGGGTGTGGTGCTTCCCAAAGGCTTCCAGCTTGCGCTCGCTCAGCGCCCCCAGTTCGAGGGTCAGCGACCACGGGACGGTGGCCGCCGATTCGGTCAGCTCCGGCCGGTCCCGCACGCTCACAAACGGGGTGCTCGCGAAGTACAGCTTCTGCGGCCCCCAGGGACGCAGCCCGGTGTCGAGGTGACTGGGAAACATCTCGGCGCGATCGGCCCAGTGAAACGCCGCCGTTGTCACCGCGGAGATCATGGTGTGGTCCCTGTGCAGATTCACGCCGCCATCGCCGCCAAAGGTCAGAACCACCTGGGGCCGCCAGCTCCGCAGGTACTCGACCACAACCTCCGCCAGTTCCTGAAAGCTCTGCTGCACCAGCTCGCCGTCGGGAAACGTCAGCACTTCCCATCGCGTCACGCCGAGCACTTTGCAGGCCGCGTCCATCTCCGCGCGGCGCACCCTGCCCAGATCGTCGCCGGGCGCCGCGTCGCCGCGGAAATGCCCCGCCTGGCCATCGGTGAAGCACAGAACGCTGGTTTCCGCGCCGGCCTGATGCGCCAGGAGAAGCGCGCCGCCAAATGCGCCACTTTCGTCGTCGGGATGCGCGGTTACACAGAGGAGTCGATGGGGCACACCGAATCGTCCTCAGCCAAAAAATCCTCCCAGGGCAGGTCAGCCTGCAAAAC
Source organism: Acidobacteriaceae bacterium (assembly GCA_030038115.1). Lineage (GTDB taxonomy): Bacteria > Acidobacteriota > Terriglobia > Terriglobales > Acidobacteriaceae > Palsa-343. The sequence goes on from JASHPM010000146.1 coordinate 3,492, forward strand.
GGGAGCAAAGCTCTTACGATGCAGGATCGAGGGTCCCTGCTTCTGGAGCGCCTCGCGATGCTCGGGCGTCGCGTAGCCCTTGTGCGAGGCCAATCCGTAACCGGGGAACTGCGCGTCGAGCTCGCACATGCGTTTGTCGCGGTAGACCTTCGCGACCACCGAGGCCGCGGCAATCGAGATGCTGAGCGAGTCGCCGTAGATAATGCTGGTCTGCGCATGCGGCAGATCGAGCCGCAGCGCATCGATCAGCAGATGATCCGGCTGCGGATGGAGCCGCATCACCGCCGCGCTCATCGCCATGCGCGAGGCCTGATAGATGTTCACGCGATCGATGGTCTCCGCGTCGACTTCCTCGACCGCAATCGCGATCGCCCGCGTGCGGACAATCACCTCGAACCGCTCGCGATCTTCCGGGAGGAGCTGCTTGGAATCCCGCAGCCCGCGAATCCTTGTATCCGGCGGAAGAATCACGGCCGCTGCGACAACCGGGCCAAAGAGGGCGCCACGACCGACTTCGTCGACGCCGGCGACGATGGTTGCGCCCAGAGCGCGCGCCAGCTTCTCGAACTTGTTGCCGCAGGCGAGCGAACGCAGCATGCGCATCTTGCGCGTGGC
>JASHPM010000147.1 GCA_030038115.1 Acidobacteriaceae bacterium
GCTGCCGCCCTCTGGATCACCAACATCCTCGTCTTCGCTTCCTGGTACTGGCGTCTCGATGGAGGCGGTCCCACCGCGCGCGAGCTGCGCGGCGTCCACGTCGACGGCGCCTTCCTCTTCCCGCAAATGACCCTCACTCCCGAAGCCCGAGCCGCCATGTGCGAGCAGAACTGGTCCCCCGGCTTCGTCGATTACCTCTTCCTCGCCTTCAACACCTCCACCGCCTTCTCCCCCACCGACGTGCCCGTCCTCTCGCGCTGGGCCAAAGTCCTCATGATGCTCCAGTCCCTCATTTCTCTCGCCACCATCGCCCTCCTCGCCGCCCGCGCCGTCAACATCCTCTAAGGAGTTTGTTTGAAAACGCGCCGAGCAGCGAGCGAGGCGCAGGAGAATGTGTACAGCTCAGCAACTGGACGCTATATAAGGGATGGTCAACCCGTCGCAAACACGATTTTCAACAAACTCCTGGGGAATCGTTTCACTGTGACGAGCGGCCGCGCCGAACCGATCAGAACCTCATCTGAGGTGTCCGCTAGCCGCTAGGCCTGACCGGCCCCCAGCTGACCGGCCCCCAGCTGACCGGCCCCCATCCCTGCCTCCGTCCCGCGCCAGGTTCACCCCACAGCAAGTAGCTGAATCCTTAGACCATGCTATGTGCAATAGCGATATGGTTCTTTCGCCCTCGAAAGTACCGTCTTCCGTCCCACTTTGGGAAAAACCCAGCCCGTTCAGCCCGCGCCGAGACCAACGCCACACCGCAAACTCCCACCTCATTCCCCCGTCCTAAACATCCCGGAAATCCTCTCCACAGCCCTCCGAAACTCCACCTCCGGCGTCAGCAGACTCACTACCAGCCACCCATCCCCCGCGAAGCCAAAGAAATATCCCGGGTGCACACTCACTCCCCGCTCCACCAGCCGGACCGCCAGCTCCTCATCGCTCCCCAGCGCCGGAACCCGCAGCACCGCGTACCATCCCGCCTCCACTTCCAGCCGCTCGACCGCCCTATTTTGTAACAGTGCATGATCTAAATTCTGCAAATTCGCCTGCGTCCGCATCCGAATCTGCTCCTGCACCGGGGCCCCGGCCGCGCCTGCCGTTGGCGCGGTGGGGTGGTGCACCGGGGCCCCCGCCGCGCTTGCCGTTGGCGCGGTGGGGTGGTGAACCGGGGCCCCGGCCGCGCTTGCCGTTGGCGCGGTGGGGCGGAGCCACGCCGGCAGAGCGCACTGCACCGGCGCATTCATCGACAAAAATGTATCCGCCACCACCTCCAGCCGCCCCAGCGCTTCTCGCAATTCCCGCTCCGGCCCAAAGGCCGCAATCCACGCCACTTTCATTTGCGGCAACGCCACAATCTTGCTGATCCCGCTCAGCACAAACGTGAGCACCGGATGCTCTCCCGTCGCAAAACTCCGCGTTCCAGCCCGTCCCTGGCCCGTGTCCCGATGCGAACTTCCGCCCTCCGCGGAGGAGCCCGCCGCAAAACTCCGTCCCTCGTGTCCAGAAAATCCGTAATCCAGAAAAACCTCATCTACCACCAGCGCCAGCCCTAACGCGGCGCACAATTCCTCCAGTTGCCCGCGCTCGCGCGTCCAGTGACCCGTGGGATTGTTCGGATGCACCACCGCAATCGCCCTCGTCCGCGGCGTCACCCGCTCCCGCAACCCCGCCAGGTCAATCTGCCATCCGTGGTCGTACACCAGCGGATACGGCACGAGCCGCACATCCTCCATCTGCGCCAGAAAATCGAACAGCGGATAGCTCGGCTGCGCAATCAGCACCTCATCGCCCGCGTCGCACAGCAGCCGAAACACCCAGCTGTACGCCTCGCTCGTGCCGGTGGTCAGAAAAACATGCTCCGGCTCAACCCGCGTACCCCGCTCCGCGTAGTACCCGCACACCGCTTCGCGCGCCCGCCGCATCCCGCGCGGGTCCGGATCATAGACCAGCGCCTCGCGATCCCCCAGCGCCGCCAAAATCCCCGCCTCCTCGTAAACAAACCCGCAGTGCGTCGGATTCGACGCCGTCAGATCCAGAATCTCGAGCCCCTTTTCACGCCGCTCCCGCAGCGCCCGCGCCAGCCGCGTCTCCGCCACATCCCACGCTGTCCTCGCCGAAAATCGCACGCCTTCATCTTTTCACAGCACGGTCGTCGCTCACGTACTGCCAGCTACACACTACCGGCTGCCGGCTACAGGCTACCGGCCGCTTCCCTGTACCCTGTTCTTAATGATTCGCGCCGTCATCTTCGACTACGGCGAAGTCCTCTGCACCCAGGACCGCGCCGCGCACCGCCGCCTCATCGCCCTCACCGGCCTCGATCCCAGCGCCTTCGACCGCCTCTACTGGCGCGACCGCAACGACTACGATCTCGGCCGCCTCGACGGCCGCGGCTACTGGGCCGGATTTGCCCGCGACGCTGGTCTCACCTTCACCCCCGCCCAAATCGACGCCCTCATCGAAACCGACGTCCTCATGTGGACCTCCATCAACCAGCCCATGCTCGCCTGGGCCATCGCCCTCCACGACGCCGGCCTGCGCACCGCCATCCTCTCCAACATGGGCCCCGAAGTCCTCCGCACCATGCGCCAGGACTTCGCCTGGCTCGCGCACTTCGACCAGCTCACCTGGTCCTGCGAGCTCGGCATCGCCAAGCCCAACCCCGCCATCTACGCCTTCACCTGCTCCGGGCTCGGCGTTCAACCCGGCGAAGCCCTCTTCCTCGACGACCGGCTGGAAAACATCCGCGCCGCTGAAGCCTTTGGCCTCCACGCCCTCCAGTTCACCAATGTCGATCAGCTCCGCGAGGACCTCGCCGCCCGCGGCCTGCTGCAGGATTACCCGCACCCCGGCGCGAACCAGGTCCCCGCCTCCGCCTGATCGTCAGTTTTTGCTTTGGATTTTTTCTCCCTCGAACGTCACAGGCACCTGCTCCACAATCTCCACGCTGAACCCCTGCAGCGCCGGCACGTGTGTCGGCGTGTTGCTTAAGAGGCGGATCCGGTGAATCCCCAGGTCCGCCAGAATCTGCCCACCCAGTCCAACCTCGCGCAAGATCCGCTGCCGCCGATCCTCATGCCGCTCCCGCGCCCGCGCCTCGCGATGAAACACAATCCGCCCCGGCTGTCCTGGTCCGCTCCCCGCGCGCTCAACTTCAAATCCACGGCTTGCATTGTGCAGATAGATCAGCGCCCCGCGTCCCGCCTCCGCAATCATCTTCAGCGACTGCTGCATCGTCCGCTGGCACTCGCACAGCGTCGTCCCAAATACGTCGCCCGCCAGGCAATGCGAATGCACCCGCACTAAAACCGGGGCCGCGTTCGTCCCCGGGGCCCCCGACGCGCCCGCATTTGGCGCGGTGGGGTGATCGCTCCCCTCCTGCGCCACATCCCCCCGCACCAGCGCAATGTGGCTCTCCCCGCCATGCACCTCGCTCTCGTACGCAATCATCCGGAACTCGCCCCACTCCGTGGGCAGCGCGCTCTCCGCCACGCGCACAATGTACCGCTCGTGCTGCAGCCGGTACCGGATCAGCTCCGCCACCGTCAGCATCTTCAACCCGTGCTTCTCGCAAAATGCGATCAGGTCCGGCACCCGCGCCATCGTCCCGTCGTCCTTCATTACCTCGCAGACCACGCCCGCCGGAATCAGCCCTGCCAGCCGCGCCAGGTCCACCGACGCCTCCGTTTGCCCGGCCCGCACCAGCACCCCGCCCTTGCGCGCCCGCAGCGGAAACACATGTCCCGGCCGCGCCAGATCCTGCGCCGTCGACTGCGGATCGATCGCTACCTTAATTGTGTGCGCCCGGTCGTACGCGGAAATCCCCGTCGTCACCCCCTCCCGCGCTTCAATCGTCTCCGTAAACGCCGTCCCAAAACGCGACGAGTTCTGCTGCGTCATCGGCCCCAGACGCAAATAATCCGCCCGCTCCTCGGTCAGCGCCAGGCAAATCAGCCCTCGCCCTTCCCGCGCCATAAAATTAATCGCCTCAGGAGTCACGTGCTCCGCCGCCAGCGTCAGGTCGCCTTCGTTCTCGCGGTCCTCGTCATCGACCACGACAATCATCCGCCCGGCCTGAATCTCCGCTACCGCCCCTGCCACATCCGTCATCACACTCGCATCGTGCATAGCCCTATTCTCCGCCAAATGGATCATCCCGGCCATGCCCCCTTTCGCGCCTCGCATCACCAACGTCATCCTTAAACAGCTGTCACCCTTAGGACCCTGCGCAAGCACACCCAGCGAAGGGGACGAAGGACCTCGTGTCTCTATCGTCCAGTACAAATCCGGCTGCCCCATCCTGGCGCGCGCGGCTTTCGCGCGGCAGGGTGGGTTGTTCCTCACCTCACCATGGGTCTCCTTCCCTGGAACTTCCCCTGCCCTTCAACCGTCCTCATCCTGTTGTACGGTGTTGAACGCTCAGCGGTGTCAGCGGTGTCAGAAGCGTAGCTGGCGGTGGATGGCGGTTGGTGAGCCCGCTCACACCGCCAACCCCCACCGCCATCCGCCCGCTAGGTTCACCCCACAGCAAGAAGCTAGCTCTTCTCGCCTACCCATCGTCAAGACAAATCACTCTGCGCCGGCTCCGAAGTACCGTTACCAACCCGTTTTGGGAACCCTCAGCCCACATTCCTCCCCCCCTCGCTTCCCCACTGCCCCCACCAGCCCACAGCACCCGTTTCACGGGCGTTCTCCGGCCACCCAATCCCACCTGCCATGCCCCTCCCCAACAAACTGGCTATGGCCCCTCCCGGCATCCCGTGAAACACTACCAGCCCCCGGAGAAACAATGGCCAACCGCCCCTTCGCATCCAATCTCGGTCTCTACTGCTATGCGGTCGCCGCCCTCGCCCTCGGCCTCCTTGGCCTCGTCTCCGGCGACTTTGCCACCGGCTGGCAACGCGTCCAGCCCGGCGTGCCCCATCGCGAAGCGCTCGCGTACCTCGCCGCCCTCTGCGAGTTGCTCGCTGGCGGCGCACTCCTCTGGCGCCGTACTGCTCGCGTCGCCGCTCTGCTGCTCACCCTCCTCTATTCCGTCTTCACCCTCCTCTGGGTCGCCCGCGTTTTCGTTGCCCCCCTCGTTTACGACAACTGGGGCAATGTCTTCGAGGAGCTGTCTCTGGTCATCGCCGGCGTCGTCGCCTATGTGTCCCTGGCCCCGCCCAACACCCAACCCGCCGCCTCCGCCGCCCGCGTCAGCCGCCTCTTCGGCGTCTGCGTCGTCTCCTTCGGGCTCGTACACATCGTTTATTTCTCCGGCACAGCCAGCTTTGTCCCCAAATGGATTCCCCCCGGACAACGCTTCTGGGCCGCCGCCACCGCCGTCTTCTTCCTCCTCGCCGCCGCTGCCATCCTCTCCGGAATCCTCGCTGGCCTCGCCTCGCGCTGTCTCACCATCATGATTTTCTGTTTCGAGATCCTGGTCTGGGCTCCCATGCTCTTCACCCAGCCGCGCTCGCACTTCGTCTGGGCCGGCAACGCCATCTGCCTCGCCATCGCCGCAGCGGCCTGGGTTGTCTCCGACGCCCTCAACAACACGCCCAGGCGAGCTCCTGCCCAGGAAAATCTCAGCCAACTCGTCGCCTGACCCCAAAACCGTCCCGCCACTCAGTTCTGTCAATCCTTACAAAGGTAACTTGGCCCATAACTCCTTTCCATGTCCCACTAATTCCTGACTTATCGCAAAGAAAGTTGGCCTTCTAATTCTCTGGGTCTGGTATTCTGAATATATAGAGTAAAAAAACAAGGCTGCTCATCGAGCGGCCTTTCTGCTGTATGCAGAACCTGGTGCCCGACCGCCGGGCCCCTGGTGCGCTCGGTCTTTGGTGCGCCGGGGTGGCACTCTGCCGGACGCTGGCAGGGTGGGGGGTATCTACGGCCAGTTTCCTGCTCATGAAAACAAGCAATCAAATAACGAGGTATTTACACCCTTGCGATCAAATGACTGCACGGCGTTGGCATCGGGCTCAGGAGAGCCCTCTCGCAGAATCAAATACTTACACGATGTTAGCGACAAAGGTAAGGGGGATATCAAACTCGATAGCTCCTCTACCTCATTGAAAACAAAATGCCGGTGAAAAGGGAGGAAGGGAGGGAGGTGGGGTCCCGGTTTCCGGCACGCCCATCCCTGCGCACCGTACTATGCGCCCTGTTCTCTGTTCTACCGCCCGTCCTTCAGCCGCGCCGCCAGCCGATCCGGCAATCCCGCCTGCAGAATCCGCTCCTGCGCCTCGCGCACATCGTAGGGCACGCGGTACCAGGTCAGGATCATACGCGTATCGTCGTACAGCGCGAACGCCGCACGCCAGTCGCCATCTCTCGGCTGCCCCACCGAGCCGGGATTGAGCAGGTACCGCGCGCCTTCGCGCAGCTCCAGTTCGAACTCCTCCGCCTCAGCATGGAGGTACTCCCGATCATGCCCGCCATGCACCCGTCCATGGGTCGAGTAACGCGGCGCCAGCCGAAACCACTCGTCCCCGTTGGTTGCGAAACCGCCCTGCACATGGGTGTGCCCAAAAAACGTGATGCGCACATCGGTCGCATCCAGCGCCGGCCACGCGTCGTGCAGCGTCAGCACATATTCGTCCTCGTCCATGGGCGATCCGTGCACGCACCGCACCAGCGGACCATCCGGCGCAATCGGACCCACCGCCATGTGCCGCAGCCACTCGCGGTGCTCCCCGGTCAGCACGCACTCGGTCCAGCGCGCGGCGCGCTGCGCCACAGGATTGAACTCCTCGATGCCGCCCAGACCGGCGCACACGCGATCGTGGTTGCCCCGCACAAATACGTCGCCCAGCCGCCGCGTCTCGTCGATCACTTCGTTGGGATTGGCCCCGTAACCCACCACGTCGCCCAGGTTCCACACCACGTCGTGCGCCGGAGCCGCGGCCAGAACCGCCTTCAGCGCCTCGAGGTTGGCATGAATATCGGAGATGAGCAGCGCGCGCATGAAAAACACCGGCTAACTTGCAGCCGCCACGGAACGCCCCATGCACTCAATCTGAGGCATCGGAAAACGGACCGTTTATCACTTTATTCGATGGACGCTACCCCTGTCGCGTCCTTTTTGACTCCCAGCTACCACCTACAGGCTGGTTCGCACCCAATGCCCCGGCGCCGCTTCCCGCAATGGAACCGTCGCCTCATCGGAGGAAATCTGTGCGATCGCATTCTCGGAGCCAACCATCGCCAGCGGCCTGTCGAGATCCGTCCGCATCGTCGGCACCGCGCCCAGCAAACTGCGCGTATAAGGATGCAGCGGCTCGCGAAAAATCGCCGCCCGCGGAGCCTGCTCCAGCAGCAATCCGTGCCGCATCACCGCCACCCGATCCACCACCTGAGAAACGACCGCCAGATCATGCGAGATAAACAGCATCGCCAATCCAAACCGCTGCCGCAAATCGGCCAGCAGCTCCAGGATTTGCGCCTGCACCGTCACATCGAGTGCCGTCGTCGGCTCATCGGCAATCAGCAGCCGCGGCCGGTTCGCAACGGCCATCGCAATCAGGATGCGCTGCCGCTGCCCGCCGGAAAACTGATGTGGATAGTCTCCATAGCGCTCCGCCGCATCGGGCAGCGCCACCGCGTGCATCGCCTCCAGCACCTTGTCGCGCACCTCGCTCCGCTTCAGTCCGCGCCGATGCACCCGCACCGCTTCCGCGATCTGTTCGCCCACCGGCATCACCGGATTCAGCGCCGTCATCGGCTCCTGGAAGATCATCGCCATCTCGCGCCCGCGCAGCTGGCGCATCGCTTCGGGCCCGAGCGCGAGCAGATCGCGCCCGTCGAACTCAATCGACCCCTCAACCGCCGCCGCGGCATCCAGCAGGCGCAGAATCGCCAGTGCCGTGACCGATTTGCCCGAGCCCGATTCGCCGACCAGCCCCAGCGATTCGCCCGCGGCAATCTCCAGCGAAAGCCCGCGCACCGCCTGCGTTGCTCCAAATCGAATGTTGAGATTGTCGATGCCGAGCAACGTCACAGCGCCATCCTACAGGATGGGAGCACGGCCCGAATCGGCACAGACACAATGCGCCCGAGAGTTATTTCCGCCCGGAACTATGCCTTCTTCTTTTTCCGTTTGTATTCCTGCAGGCCCTTTTGAAAATCCAGCGACGTTCCTGCATACGGCGAGGGAGGCCGCCCTGCCCGTGCCCGCTTCGGCGCATCCACGGCCTGCTCAGCGGTTGCGGGTGCGGCCTCGCTCTCAGTTGCAACCGCTTCCTGCTCGGTGCGGAACGACCGTGGCAGCTCCGATTCGCTGTATTCCACGCCGTCGTTCGCCATCTGCCGCGCCGCACGCACCAGCAGCTCGCGTTTCGTCGTCAGGTGACGCGCAGCCGCATCGCGATCCGCATTCGAGGCGAATTCCTGGTAACGCAGAAGGTGCGCCAGCTTGCGATCGAAAAGGTCGATCTCCTCATGCAGCGATTTCAGTTGATACTTGCCCTGCACCATGACGGTCATGGGGGAACTCCAGCGGCGCTTAGCCGAGGTTACGCAGCGAGAAACTACTGTCTTTCCGGATTTCCCTGCGAACTCGGAAACGGCCTGGAAAGCGAAAAGGGGCCTCTTGCGGCCCCTTCCTGTTCGAAACTGCCTGTTGCTTACAGAGCCTGCACATTCTCAGCCTGCCAGCCCTTCGGTCCCTTTACCACGTCGAACTGGACCGCCTGGCCTTCCTGCAGCGACTTAAAGCCATTGCTCTGGATGGCCGAGAAATGCACGAACACATCTTCGCCGTTGGGGCGGCTCAAAAATCCGAAGCCCTTGGAGTCGTTAAACCATTTCACTGTTCCCTGTTCCATAACTGTTTTTCCTTGTTGATTGGATGTATCGCTGAACTCTATGTGGGATTTTTTGCGAGGTCAGCGTAACCAGCCAGAACAGGCAAGAACACCATTTCGGATTCGACGATCAGTCTTTATTATAGCATGTTGTACTTGCCGAACCTGTGCGGATACTGCGCGCCCAGCCGGCAAGCTGCACATCTCAAAATGCTGACGCGCCCGGTCTACATCGCCGCGGCATTCGATCCTGCACCTGCCTGCATTACCTGCTCCGTGATCATCTGAAAGTGATAACCCATCACCGCCATGGTCATGGCCGCTCCAAAGGAGCGAGGGTGGCGCGTCGCCGCGCCCAGCACAAATCTCCAGTAACTGAACCGCGACTTTCCCAGAATTCCCTGGCGCAGAATCGACAGGAACAGCGCGCGCACGTTGCCCATGGAAAAGCGCGCCTGATCGCGCGGGCGGCAGCGGTTCAGGTAAAGCCGCACCCTCTGATAGTAGGAGTCGCTCGAATAAATGCGGCACAGCACCGAGCGGTAGCCCTCGATCAGCCGGTCGGGTTGCATCCGCGGACGAAAGTTCAGCTGGCAGTCGGTGTTGTTCCCTCTGCCGCTGTCGAGAATGCGGCCCTCTTTGGAGAGCCGTCGAAACAGCTGCGTGCCCGGCATGGCCTGCAGCAGTCCCACCATGGCGATGGGGATGGCGCTCTTCTGAATGAAGTCGACGAGCCGGTCGAAGATGTCCTCGCGGTCCGTGTCGAACCCCAGAATGAATCCGCCCATCACCTCAATGCCGTACTGCTGGATGATTGCAACGCTGTCCAGCAGATCGCGGCGCGTGTTCTGGTGCTTGTTGGTGGCCGCCAGGCTCGATTCGTCCGGCGTCTCGATGCCGAGAAACACGGAACTGAGGCCTGCGTCCCTCATCGACCGCAGCAGATCGGGATCGTCGGCAAGATTGAGGGAGGCCTCGGTGATGAATCGGAATACATAGTCATGCGCCTTTTGCCACTCGGCGATCGCGGCCAGCAGCGTGCGCGCGCGGGCTTTGTTGCCGATAAAGTTGTCGTCCACGATAAAGACCGGGCCGCGCCAGCCCGCATCGTACAGCTGATCCAGTTCCGCCAGCACCTGCGCCACCGCCTTGGTGCGCGGGCGTCTGCCGTAGATTTCGATGATGTCGCAGAACTCGCAGCTGAACGGGCAGCCGCGCGAATACTGCACCGTCATGGTGCTGTAGCGCCGCATGCGGATCAGGCTCAGGTCGGGCATGGGGCTGCGCTCCATCGCCGGACGCTCCGCGCTCTCATAAACCGCGTGCGCGACTCCGCGCTCCAGATCGCCGGCCAGTCCGGCGATCAGGTCCTCCGCTTCGCCGATCACGACGTGGTCGCACTCCAGGGTCGCTGCCGGCAGGCTGCTGGTGATCGGTCCGCCGACCACGGTGCGCAGCGAACGCGCGCGGCAACGGCGCACGATGGCAATCAGATCCTCATGCTGCACGTGCATGCCGCCGATGAAGGCGACGTCGGCCCAGGCCAGATCCCGCTCGCGCAGCCGCTCCACATTTGTGTCGATCAGCCGCTTGTTCCACGATTGCGGCAGCAGCGAGGCAACCGTCAGCAGTCCCAGCGGAGGCTGGGCCGCGCGTTTGCCCTGAAACGACAATGCATAACGAAAACTCCAGTACGTATCGGGAAACCTCGGATAAATAAGCAGAACATTCAAGGATTCATCTCCACCGGACCAGCGCGCCCGGCGGATCATTGAGTTGCTCGGCGATCCGCCCACACGCCGTGCCTGTCCTCAGTCTGATCCTCGTGGAGAGCTTCTCAACACGGATACGAAAAGATTACAAACCGCGGTACTGCCAAACTTCCGCCCCCAAACAAGAAAGGAAGCGGATGGCTCCGCTTCCTTTCCAAAAGATGAACTCTAACTACTTCTTCGGAGGCGCGATCGTGTCCTTCGCCGATTTCGCTACGCGAAACTTCACAACCGTCTTCGCCTTGATCTTGATTTGTTCCCCCGTCTGCGGATTGCGGCCCATGCGCGCTTTCCGTTCCGCCTTCACCAGCCTGCCCAGGCCGGGAATCACAAATACGCCATTCTTCTTCGTCTCCTTGATCGCGGTATCCGCGAGCAAATCCAGAAACGCCGCCGACTGCTTGTTGGTGAGTTCCAGTTTTTCCGCCAGCTGCCGAACCAGTGCGGTCTTAGTCATTGTTGCTGCCATCGAGTATTCCTCCTTGTTTGTTCTTTCCAGGTCGCCGGAGTAAATTGCCCCTCAACCTGCGCGAAAGCCAGTATTGACGCGGCTCCGAAAGTACCTGCCGCCGTTAACCTTGCGTCTTTCGGCAGCGTTTGTCAATGGCAAAACCCCCGTTTCCACAGGTTTTTTGCGGTTTTTCCTGGCATTTCTCTGGAAAACGCGCTTTTTGGCCGGTTTTTTGCGCCTCATGCGCTCAAAAACCGCGCTCCGCGCGGACTTCGCGCCTCAGTGGTTCCCTGAATTTCTGCTGGCGTGGAGTCTATTCCTCTCACCCTCAGGAGGCAATCCGTAATCATCTGTGCAGCCTTCCTCCCGCCCACACCGGCCGCGGCCGCTCCGCCCGCGCCAGCGGCGCGTTCAGGAAATCGACCAGCGGCGCTGCCAGCCGGAAGCGCTTTTCGATCTCCTCCGCCAGCCCCGCCTTCAGCGCCGTCTCCGCCGGCAAGTGCGCCGTCACCCCCCACTGCCGCCATTTGATCCACTCCATCGCCGGATGCTCCGCGGGAAATCCCTTGGGAGCCCGTGCCAGCGCCATCGGATCGTGCACCTTGAACGCGCGCAGCAGTTTCTTGTCCTCGATCAGCCGCTTCCACTCCGCATGATGCTCCAGCAGCCGCCGCCGGATCGCCAGCAGTTGTTCCTTCGCCGGCATATATACACCCGCCGCAATCACAAATTCCGTCGACCCCACATGCATGTAGTACCCGCCGCCCGAAGTCTTCTCCAGTCCGCTCCGCGCCCACCACGCGCCCAGATGCGTCTTGTACGGCGACTTGTCCGCCGAGAATCGCGTGTCCCGGTAGAAGCGAAACAGGCATTTCGCCGCCGGCCGCATGTGCGCGGGCGCATACTCCGCCATCCCTTCCGTCAGCCGCTCGATCAGCGCCAGCATGGGCGCCTTCAGCTCGCGCTCGTAAATCCCGCGCCGCTCCTCAAACCATTCGCGCCGGTTATTTCGCTTCAGCCCGCGAAGAAACCGCAGCGTCTCTTCGTTGAAATACGCTTGCCCAGTCACCTGCCCATTCTATCGACGGTACCCTGTGGATATGCCCCAGAGTTGTATTGCTCTCGCTTCCAAATCCATTCACACTAAACCTATGCGCCGCTTGCTCCCGGTCGTCCTGCTCGCTTTCGCCCTCCTCGGCGCCGCGGCGTCCTGCTGCTCCGCCGCACAGCCCGCCAGGCGCCTGCTCACTCCGCACCAGGCGCACCAGATCGCCGTTGTCGTTGCGCGTCACGACCAGATCGATCTCAGCGACACGCACATCGAGCTCAACAGCATGGACCTCGGCTCGCCTTTCACTCCGGGATTCTTCAGCTTCATCGTCATTCGCGAAAGCACCTCGCCCGGTCCCGATGAAACCCTGCGCCGCTACGCCATCAATCGCCGCACCGGCGACGTCTGGGAGATGACCCTCTGCACCCACTACAACTTCCCCGACCTCACCCGCATGCAGCACACATTCTCCGGACGCAACAGCACCGATGCCTCTGAGCTCGCCTCGCAGGGCAAACAGCTCGGCTGCTCGCAACCGAGCGCCAATCCCGCGTCTTGACTTTCGTTCCAGACTTAACCATTGCCCGCAACCCGCGCGTGCTAGACTCGGGTCAAAATCAAACCGTATCGCGCAGGAATCGCCATGAAATCCTCCCTGTTGCTGTTCTTCTGCCTCACTGCTTCTCTCCTCGCTCAGCAATCCACACCACCCGCCGCTGCGCCCCCGGTTCCGGGACAAGTCACCGGCCGCGTCTTCTGCCAGGACACCGGCCTTCCCGCGCGTTTCGCCGGAGTACAGCTGCTGGCCGAAAAACCATCGCAAACGCCTCTCATCGATCCCACGACCCTCGGCAAGAATCCTGACCTCGCGAAGCTCATGGCCTCCGCCATCACCGCCGCCATGAAAGGCTCCAATCTGTCCACCGTCACCGCCATCGACGGCACTTTCTCTCTCGACAAGGTTGCGCCCGGAACCTATTACGTCATTGCTCAGCTCGCCGGCTACCGCTCGCCCGTCACCGGCTTTTCCCAGATGGAAAAAATGAAGGCCGATGCGGACACCGTCGCCGCCATCGAGAGCGTGGCCGAGAAAATCGTCGTGCAGCCCGGCGCATCCACCAGCGTGAACATCGAGCTGGAGCGCGGCGCCACTCTCAGCGGCGCCGTCACCTACGACGACGGCAGTCCCGCGCCCGGCGTCACCCCGGTCCTGCTCCTTCGCCAGAAAGACGGCAAGTGGAAGGAACTTCCCCCCGCAACCATGCTGCCCACGGTCACCGACGATCGCGGCCAGTTTCGTTTCTGCGGGCTTGCTGCCGGCCAATACGCCGTCAAAGCCGCGCTGCCCACCTCGCAGGCGCTGCTCGGCGTCGGCCCATCCGCCATCTCCATGCACGTGAATCCTGGCGATGCCCTGGTCGTCTATTCCGGCGGCGCGCTCCGCGAGAAGGACGTTAAGCCCATCGAAGTGGGCGACGGAGAACAGCACGATGGCGTCGAGGTCGTCTTTCCCATCAATGGCCTGCACACCATCTCCGGCAGTGTCGTCGCCAAATTTGACAACCACGCCGTTAACTCCGGCACAGTCGTCCTGGAGGATCCTGATTCCAAAGCTGCTGTACGCACTGCCATGGTCGGAGAGGACGGCGCCTTCCGCCTGAATTACGTTCCTGAAGGGAGCTATCTGCTCACAGTAAGCGGAGCCGCCGATACCGAGCAGCATGGCGGCGATTCCAGCGACTTTGGTCGCCTCCTCAACAGCAAAACGATCAAAAGCTATGGCTCAGCCGAGATGCCTCTCACCCTTACCAGCGACGCCACCGGCATCGTGCTGCAGGTTCCCGACGAGGGCCAGAAAAAGCCGGCCGACACGCCCGAGGGAAAATCGAACTGGAACCGTTAGACCGGTTCTAGCCCGCCACCCCCGGCGACCCGATCTGCCGGATCACGCGCCACGCATAATGGAACCCCGACAGGACCGTCAGCACCACCGTGGTGGTCAGCGCCCAGTGCCGCAGGTTCACCACCCACGGCGGCCCGAAAAACTGCGCCAGCAACACCGCCGCCAGCGCCAGAATCTGCGCCACCGTGTTCGCCTTGCCCACAATGCTCGGCTTGAAACTGCGAATCGACGTCGTCGCGTACAGGATCGCGGCCACCACCAGTATCCCCAGGTCGCGCGCAAACACCAGCACCGTCACTCTGCGCGAGATCAGCGCTTCGTGGTGCAGCACCAGAAACAGCGTGCTCAGCAGCAGCTTGTCCACCACCGGATCGAGATACGAGCCGAGCAGAGTGCGCTGATGGAGGAGCCGCGCCAGCAGCCCATCCATGGCATCGGTCAGGCCCGCCAGCACAAACAGCCCGAAGGCCAGCTCGTACCGCCCGTCGAGAATGGCCAGCACCAGAAAGGGTACGATGCAGAGCCGGAGAAACGTCAGCAGATTGGGAGTCGCCTGAAGGTCGTTCATCGTATGAATCGCATCGCCGCTCTCGCCGCGCGGCATCGGCGCAATGGAGGAAGGATTCATAGTATCGTAGCGGCCTCGCAATTCCCACGCGCTGGCAGCGAATGCCGTAACCGAGCCGCGGAGGCATGCCGCAACCGTATCGAATGGATACGCCGCGAATCCGCGGCCGCCATGTCTCATACCGCCGGGAAAGCCGCGGTGCGAGGGACCCCGGCGCGATCCGCTCCCCCGCCAGCAACCATTGTCCTGCTATCATGGCGAAAGGCCGTTCCGCCTCGCGTAGGCGCGTAGCTCAGTTGGTTAGAGCGCTACCTTGACACGGTAGAGGTCAGGAGTTCGAGTCTCCTCGTGCCTACCATTCCCTCAGCAACTTGCGCATCACATGACACACTTCGGCGTAGCGGCTTGCCTGCATGCTAAGTCCGTGAGGAGCGCGTGGTGTTGCACAGGCTCGGGGCATCCCTGGTGCGATCGGAAGGAAGTAGAATTTGCTGGATCGGATGGTGCCGCTCTTTCATTTCCGAACCGCTTTTTGCAAACCGGTGTTTTGTTCAGCGATAGTGCTGGCACTCACGTCAATGTCTCCCGACCATGGGAATCAAGCACGCGGAGCCGCCAATTTTCGTGCGCGTGGCTGCGTGCGTTGTCACAGCATTACCGGTGTGGGTGGAGATCGCGCACCCGATCTGGGCAGTGTCGGGTTGCGCCGATCTCCCCGTCAGATCAGGAACCAGATCCTCAAAGGCGGTCACGGAATGCCTCCCTTCGGGAAAATACTGAGCGCGACCCAGGTCAACGATCTTGTGGCTTTTCTGTCTTCGTGCCGTACCGATGAGGCTCCGGGATGCCGTACGTGGCCGGACTCGGAGTCAAAGTAGCGGCGTGCAGTCGCGGCCTGCACGCTATCCGCGGCCGCTAAAACAGATTGCCCGCGACCTGTTCGCCCAGCTGCTCGAGCGCGTCGTCCTGCGTATCGCCTGGTTTTGCCGAGCGCTTTTGCTCGCGAAGAACAATGGAGAAATGCAGATCCCGCACTCGGCTGCTCAGCATCTCCGCTGTATCTCCACGAGTACCAGGAATCCGGCATCGCGTCGCTTCATTGCCGATCCCGATCAGCTTTGGACTGTCCGCGGGACAGGTGGTGGCCACATTCTTAGCCACCACTATTTCCAGTGCATTCACCGATCCGTCCTGCCGTGAGAACCGGCACGACCCTTCGTTGCCATTCGATACTGTGACGGTTACGGATACGTCGCCGCCCAACGCGTGTGCGGCGCTCCCCGCCGTGAGCCAGGGGCAAACGGGTCCAGCGGGAGCTTGCGCCATCTTCGGCTGCGCTGAGGGAGCGCTGTATTGCGACCCGGAAAGAAACGCCAGCACAAGCACGAACGTTGCCATAGCGCTATGCTTTGTCCGGCGCAGGCGTCAGTGGACCCGAATTCAGAATCTTGCCGCCTTCCTGGATGACGTACAGCTGGTTCACCGCGAGATTGTGGATTTGATCCACCTGTCCGGAAAGCCAGCGAATTTCCACGCTGTCGACCTGCTTCGCCTGATCCAGCCCGAAATGCATGCGCAGATCGTTCTGCGAGAAATAGCTGCCGCCGCTGCGCAGCTCGTCCATCTGTGCCAGGGGTTTTGTCGCGTCCGGTGTCGTGGTGGCAGTCACGGTGACGCGGCTTCCGATACCAGAACGATTCGACTTCACACCGACGAGCTTGATCTTGATCCAGTTGCGGTTCAGCGTGGATTCACAGCGCAGGAGCTGAGGCAGTGCGTTGACGCAGTTAACCGCTACGTCGATCACTCCATCATTGTCATAGTCGCCGAACGCTGTGCCCCGAGCCGGCGCATTCTCCATGATTCCCGGACCGCCCTGAGCCGTTACATCCTCAAAGCGGCCGTTCCGCAGGTTGCGATAGAGATACTTGTGCTCGGCATACTTCAAATCGGCATTCGACTTATCGACTTCAGGATACACGTGGCCATTCGACATGAGGATGTCGAGCCAGCCATCGTTGTCCATGTCGAAGAAACCGACGCCCCAGCCAAGCAGCCGCGTGTTCACGCCTAACCCACTGGGATAGGTTCTGTCCTCAAAGGTGGCATCGCCGAGGTTGGTATAGAGAGAGTCGGTGTCGCCCGCAAAATTGGTCTTAACTACGTCCAGATTGCCGTCCCGGTTGTAATCTCCGATGGAAACACCCATGCCGGCCTGGGGCTTGGCCTCCGCGGAAAGCGCGGCGCCCGCCTCAATAGCGATGTCGCGAAACGTCCCGTCTTTCTGGTTAAGGTAGAGCGTTGCCGGAGCGGAGTCGTTCGCGACGTAGATGTCGGGCCAGCCATCGTTATCCAGATCCGAGGCAGCGACGCTCAGGCCATACGTGCCCACGGCAGTCCACATGCCGGCTTTTTCACTGACATCGGTAAAGGTGCCGTCACCATTATTGTGATAGAGAATGTTGC
>JASHPM010000148.1 GCA_030038115.1 Acidobacteriaceae bacterium
CGCGTCTTCTGCCAGAAGCGCAAACTGCGGCTGCGCAGGTGATCCCGCATCAGGTTGACGGCGATGCGCGTCAGCCAGGTGCTCAGGCTCGATTCGCCGCGGAACTGGTGCCGTGCGCTCCAGGCCTTGAGAAAGCATTCCTGGGTAAGCGACTCGGCGGCATCGCGGTCCGCTAATGACGAAAGCAGAAAGCGCAGGATGCGCGGCCGGTACACGCGCACGACTTCGTCGAAGTCGGCGAGTTCCAGCATGGCCTGCTCCCGTTTTTCGATGGCGAGCTCGTTGCCGGCGATCTCTTCCATGTAACCAGATAGACGGGATTTCACGGGGCAAGTTTACAGCGGAGGCATGAAAAGAGCGGGCTGGGTACTGTGTGGCGGGACCGTGGGCGGGCTAGAAAAAGCACGAAAAGCGCGGGCGCACGACGCCAGGGGCGGCCGCCTCGGGCGCGGAGCCTAAGGACTTGTTGAAAAACAAATTCAGCAGCAAGGCGAAGCCCGGTCTTGTGTGGGTTGGCTGATTCAAGCGCATCCGATTGCGCCTAGCTCGGTGCTTCGGCGCGTTTTTCAACAAGCTCCTAACCGGCGTCCGCTTCGAAGCCGGGCGCGCCGATGGCCAGCACGGCGTCGGCATAGCTACCGGGAACACCACCGCGGACGCAGTTCTTGCCGGCCAGCTTGGCTTCGGCCAGAGCCCTTTCGGCTTCGCGCAGGACAACCAGCGGGGAGCGGCCCCGGCTTACCGCCACGCCAATGCTGGCGGTCAATGTGGTGGCTTCGTGATCCGCGGGGAACGGCCGGGCGAGGATGTACTCGCGGATGCGTCCGGCGAGCAGGACAGCGTCGTCGAGGCCGCAGCCGGGGAGCGCCAGCAGGAATTCGTCTTCCCCGCAACGCCCGATGAGATCGTAGCTGCGCAACTGCCTGCGGAAGCGGTTGGCCAATTCGATGAGGAGACGGTCACCCGTCTCATAACCGTAGTCATGATTGATGCGCGAGAAATCGTCCAGGTCGAGCAGCATCAGGCTCAGCGAGGTTTTCATGCGCTGCACACGATCCGTCTCCTGAAAGATCAGGCTCAGCAGCGCTTCGCGATTCCACAGGCCGGTCAAACCATCGTGGGTCACGTGGTAACGAAGCTCCGCCGACTGCTTCCGGACCCGGCTGGTCAGGGCCACAACCCGCTCCGCCACGCGAACCCGCATTTTCAGGTCATTGGTGTCAAACTCCGTCGCGTCCGCCGGAAATACCAGGAAATCGTCGCATCCGCACTGCAGCGCCGCGCGCAGCCGGTCCTTGTCCGGCTGACCGCTCAGCAGGATGTTCCACGTGAGCCGCTGCTCCTGGCGGCGGCGGATTTCCCAGACCACGTCGGCGGCGCTGGGAGAAGGCAAGTCCATGTCCAATAAAGCGATGGCAGGCGGGCTGGGGCTGCCGATCCGGGTCAGCGCATCCGCTCCGTTGTGCGCAACCTCGATCTGGTAATGCCACGACTCCAATATCGCAGCCAGGTAATCCGTGGTTCTGGCGTTGGAGGAACCAATCAACACAACAGGGCTGGTGCTGATGGTGATGGTGTTGACGGCCATGGAAGGGACCCCGTGAAGGGATGGTTCTCCCTGCGGTGAATATCGGGCGGGGATGGCGAAGCGTTAAGCGGTGGAGGAAATCGAGCCACAGCAGCGCGGCTGCCCAAAGGGACTGGGCTTCCCCATTTGAAGCGCTGTGAAAGCGGTTGCAAACGTTAGTAACCGAGGTGCGCGCGAAATTTTGCGCGGCGTTGTGCTCCGCGTGGAAGCATTGCGTGTGATAATGAGGATCAGAGAGCAAAGCAACGGCGCTCAGGGCCCGCACGTCGCGACTCTGTCGAGGAGAGAGCGATGAACCCTTCTGTAAAAACCACGCATGTCATTCCCAGACAGCTCCCCCCGGTGCGGCTGGCGACTGTTTCGACCCTTCTCAGGTGCCCGTTCTGCATGGCTACCATCGGAGCGTACAAAACTCCGGCAGAACGGACCCGCTTAGAGGCGAAGCACGTCTGCATCGACAAGGTAGTTGTTGGTAAGCCTGCGGTGTCGATCCCGTTCAATTAGGACGGCCTCTTTTGAGAGAGGCCGAACAGGAGTGAAGTTGTGTGTCTGGCTCCCGTACCGCAAATGGGATATTCCTTACCTGAGCCAGAAAATTTGTTCTCGGCCCGCTGAGCCGTTGCTGATCCTGTCGTAACCCGTCGGCTAAAAGTGGCATATCTCCCAACCGCTGGAGTAGCATCTGCATCGAATCGCCTCAGATGTCTGCGGAGATTTCTCCGCGGCGAAGGCACGATTGCAGGTGGGGGGATATGAGCATGAGAACACAGACAGCGTGGCTTGCGGTTGCGGCAGTGGCCCTGGCTTCGGGAGCCCACAGCGCGCTCTCGCAAACCTCGGCGGGCGCCGGTGAGTACGGCAGCGCGACGGCGCAGGCGGGACAGGCCTCGGCATCGACCGTCCAGGCCACCAGCGTTTCCGCCGAACTGTCGAAGAAACTCGACAGCAAGGACGCGAAGGTGGGCGACGAGGTGGTGGCGAAGACGACCGCCGAAGCGCGGCTGGCCGACGGCACGAAGCTGCCGAAGGGATCGCGCCTGGTGGGACACGTCACCGATGTCCAGGCGAAGTCGCACGACAATCATGATTCGCATCTGGCGTTTGCTTTTGACCACGCGGTGATGAAGGACGGGCAGCAGGTGCCGATCCAGGCGATGATGCGCTCGATCTCTGCTCCCGCGCCGCTGGCCGCCTCGAGCGGCACCGATGACATGATGGCAGCCGGTGGCGGGGGCCCGATGGCTCGCGGAGGAGGTGGCGGCGGTGGTGTCGGTCTGGCGAACGTCGCATCGGGCACAGTCCGCGGAGCGACGGGTATCGCAGCCGGAACCTCGGCTGCGGCAGCCGGTGGCCTGAACAACGCGACCTCAGGTATCGATGGCACGGCCAACGGAACCCTGGGTTCGACTGCCAATGTGGGCGCGAACGGTGCGGCCATGAATGATGCAGCTGGGGCCAACGGCAGATTGGTGGGCCCGGTGCTGCCGGTGGGAAACCTCTCCGGAGTCACCTTCAGCACCGTTCACATGTCGGCGGACGCCCCGCAAAATGGGGTGAACGGCGCAGCGGGAGCGTCATTGGCCACGATGCTAAGCGGACACGACAAAAATGTCAGCCTCGACAGCGGCTCGCAGATGATGCTGAGCCTGGCGCCGAGGTAGGCGCTCGCGCCGGAGCGCGAGAACGGTGAAGCGAAACGAAAAGCCCTGTTACGCTCTGCGTGGGAGGGCTTTTCTCTGCGCCCCACGCCCGAAATGGCCGACCCCGGACAAAAGCTGATCT
Source organism: Acidobacteriaceae bacterium (assembly GCA_030038115.1). Taxonomy (GTDB): domain Bacteria; phylum Acidobacteriota; class Terriglobia; order Terriglobales; family Acidobacteriaceae; genus Palsa-343. The sequence goes on from JASHPM010000148.1 coordinate 3,371, forward strand.
CCGTTCAACGCAGGTTTCCGTCGCTGTACCCCATCCTCGATGCGGATCTGGTTCTGCGCGGCCTGGCCGGACAGGACCGCCGCGAGCTCCTCCTCCACCTGACGCAGCAACTGGCGGAAGCCGGCGTCCAGATTCTGCAGTATCGCAACAAGCGCGACGAGGACTCCGCGGTCCTTACCGATGCCGCCGCGATCAAAGAAGCAGCCGGATCGATGTGCCTCATCCTCAACGACCGCGCCGCTCTGGTCTCAGTTGCGGGCTGGGATGGCGTTCACCTTGGCCAGGACGATTTGGCGCCGCAGCAAGCACGCGCTCTGCTCGGCAACCAAGCCCTGATCGGCCTTTCGACTCATAACGAACAGCAGGTCATCGCGGCCGGCCTCGAGCCCGTGGGCTACATCGCCGTCGGCCCGGTATTCGCCACCGCAAGTAAAGCCGATACCTCCCCGGTGGTCGGCGTGGAAGGCGTCCGCCGCGCGCGAGCGCTGACCAACAAACCCCTTGTCGCGATTGGCGGGATCACGCTCGAAACAGCCGCATCTGTTTATGCCGCGGGAGCGGACTCCCTGGCCGTCATCTCGGCCATCTTCTCCGCGCCAGGCCGCTCGACGGCGCAATCCGCCAGAGACTTTCTCGAAATTTTCAAGTAGAACTGTAGGACACGTGAGTTCCCCGTCTTCCACAACCGCTGTTTCCGCCGGAAAACCGGCCAACCAAAAACCGGGGCTCGTCGCGAGCCTGGGACTGTTCAGCGCCACGGCTATCGTCATGGGGTCGATGATCGGCTCCGGCATCTTTATCGTGCCGGCCGACATCAGCCGTGGCGTGGGGTCGCCGGCGTTGCTGATCGGCGCATGGCTGGTCACTGCGGTAATGACCATTATTGGCGCGCTCAGCTACGGCGAGCTGGCTGCGATGATGCCCAGAGCCGGCGGCCAATATATCTATCTGCGGGAAGCGCTGGGCCGCATCTGGGGATTCCTGTTCGGATGGACGCTCTTCCTCGTCATCCAAACCGGCACCATCGCCGCCGTGGCCGTGGCCTTCGGCAAATTCCTCGGGGTCTTCTTTCCCTCCGTCTCAACCACGCACTGGGTTTGGCATATCGCGCGTGTACCCGCATGGCACGTGGGCCCGATGGTCCTCGGCAACATGGATATCGGCATCAGCACCGCGAATCTCGCGGGCATTGCCGTGATCCTCGTGCTCGGGTTCATCAACATCTTCGGCATCCGGCTCGGCGCACTCGTCCAGAACGTCTTTACGACGGCGAAAACCGCGGCGCTGCTGGGCCTGGTGATCCTGGGCGTTCTGTTCGGCCGCAACGCCGCGGCGATCCACGCGAATTTCGGCGCGAATTTCTGGCACGGATCGGGCTGGCACACACTGCACCCGTTGCAGGTCGGCGTCGCCGGCTCCATGGCCATGGTCGGCCTCCTCACCATTCTCGCCGTGGTCCAGACCGGAACGCTGTTCTCCGCCGATGCCTGGAACAACGTCACCTACACGGCGGGCGAGGTGCGCAATCCGAAGCGCACACTGCCGCTTTCGCTGGCGCTGGGGACTTCCCTGGTTCTCGGGCTCTATATCCTGGCGAACTTCGTCTACCTGCTCGCTCTTCCGCTGCACGGCGATCCCCACGGGGCCACCATTGCAGCGCGCGGTATTCAATACGCTTCGGAAGATCGCGTGGCCACCGCAGCGCTGCAGCAGATCTTCTCGCGGGGCGGAGCCTGGCTGATGGCCGGCGCCATTCTCATCTCCACCTTTGGCTGTGCCAACGGACTGACCCTCGCCGGTGCGCGCGTCTACTATGCTATGAGCCGCGACGGGCTGTTCTTCAAGGCCGCGGGCAAACTCCATCCGCGCTGGCACACACCTGTAGCGGCGCTCATTGTCCAGGCTGTCTGGACCTGCGTGCTCTGCATCTCCGGCTCTTACTCGCAGCTGCTCGACTACATCATCTGCACAGAGCTGATCTTCTATATCCTCACCATCGCGTGCCTGTTTGTTCTGCGCGCGAAGCGCCCAGACGCCGAGCGCCCCTACCGGGCCATCGGCTATCCGGTGCTGCCGGCCGTCTATATTTTGATGGCGGCGTGGATTTGTATCGTATTATTGCGCTACAAACCGCAATACACATGGCCGGGACTGGTGATCGTGCTGCTGGGTGTTCCGGTCTTCATGGTGTGGTCCCGCAAAGCGGCCCAGCAAGCATCTCCCCAGGCTGAAAGCGCGCCTGAACCAATTCCTGGAGGAACAGCCGAGAATGGCTAAACTTTTTGCGATTAAACCCATTTCCTCTTGCCAGGAGGAGGCCAGCGCAGAAGGCGCGCACACCCTCAAGCGCTCGCTGGGACCGGTGAATCTCATCACGCTGGGGATTGGCGCCATCATCGGCGCGGGCATCTTCGTGCTCACGGGGCAGGCGGCGGCTCAGTTCGCGGGTCCTGCGGTCGTGCTGTCCTTCATAATCGCCGGCATTGGATGCGTCTTCGCCGGCCTGTGCTACGCCGAGTTTGCCTCGATGATTCCTATCGCCGGCAGCGCGTACACCTACGGCTACACCACACTGGGCGAGCTGGTGGCCTGGATCATCGGCTGGGCGCTGTGCCTGGAATACGCCTTCGGCGCGGCCACCGTCGCCGTAGGCTGGAGCGGCTACGTCAGCAGCCTGCTGGGCTTCTTTGGCGTGCGCGTCCCCTTCAATCCCACGCCATCGCTGGCCCTCACCGTCTTCGGCCATCCGTTTTCGGCCAAAGTTGACATCTTCGCTCTTTGCGCCATCATCGTCGTCATTGCCGTTCTCGTTCTGGGCGTGCGCGAATCGGCGAACTTCAACAGCGCGGCGGTCATCATCAAGGTCTCCGTGGTGCTCTTCTTCATCGGCATCGCCACCATCTATGCCTTCGGCCACTGGTCCCACATGCTGGCGAACTGGCACCCGTTCATCCCTCCCAACGGCGGCCGCTTCGGACAGTTCGGCTGGTCGGGCATCATGCGCGCCGGCAGCGTGGTTTTCTTCGCCTATATCGGCTTCGATGCGGTTTCCACCGCTGCTCAGGAAGCGCGCAATCCGCAGAAGGACCTGCCCTTCGGCATCCTTGGGTCGCTCATCATCTGCACCGTCCTCTACATCATCGTCTCCGGCCTGCTGACCGGAATCAAACCGTACACCGCACTGAACACCGCGGCTCCGGTGGCTGACGGCGCGGCGGCGATCGGCGCAACCTGGGGCGTTGTTCTCATCGACATCGGCGCCATCGCCGGGCTGGCTTCGGTCATGCTGGTGATGATCCTCGGCCAGACGCGCGTGCTTTACACCATGGCCCACGACGGCCTGCTGCCCAAATGGGTCAGCAGCATTCACCCGCGCTTCCGCACGCCCTGGCTGGTCACCATGGCCGTTGGCGTCCTGGTTGCCTTCCTCGCCGCGTTCTTCAACATCGCCTTCCTCAGCGAACTGGTGAGTCTCGGCACGCTGCTCGCGTTCACGATTGTGTGCCTGGGCGTGTGGCTGCTGCGCGCCCGTCATCCTGAACTTCCGCGCCCGTTCCGCACACCGTGGGTGCCGCTTGTGCCCATTGCAGGCATGGTCATTTCTCTCGCTCTGATGGTTTCGGCCGACACGCCGGCGAAGATCGGCTTCTTCAGCTGGCTTATCGCCGGACTGCTCATCTACTTCACTTACTCCATCCGCCACAGCAAGGTGCAGGGGATGGCAGCGGAAGTGACGCAGCCGCGCTAACACTGCCGCCCGCAGCCTTGGGGATATACTGCGCGCGTGGACTACCTCTGGACCCCCTGGCGATACACCTACGTCACGGAAGCGGACAAGAAAAAACGGGCGGGCATTGCGAAGGAGTTGAGCGCGTGGCCGGGCGACACCGGCTGCGTCTTCTGCAACATCGTGGCCGCCGCGGATTACGCGGTCGAGCACGGAATGGATCCGGTCGAGGCCGACCGCGCAGCGGGCATCGTGCTGCGGGCCCAACACAATTACATCTGCCTCAACCGTTTTCCTTACACATCGGGACACATCATGGTGGTGCCCTACGAGCACCAGGCATGGCTGGCCGCTCTGGCTCGAGAGACGGCGCGCGAGATCATGGACCTCTGCCAGCAAGCCGAGCGGGCACTGACGAGTGTGTACCAGCCGGATGGCTTCAACTTCGGCCTCAACCTGGGCAAGTCCGCGGGCGCCGGTGTGGCGGGGCACGTGCACATGCATGCGATGCCGCGCTGGACCGGCGATACGAATTTCATGACGGTGGTGGGCGAGACGCGGGTCCTGCCGGAAGATTTGGCCGTCACCTGGGAGCGCCTGCGCAAGGCCTTCGGCGCCGACGCGGAATAACGCCCCAAGGGGCGACACTCGATCCAGCAGGATTGTCCGCGGCTCCGACGCTGTCGTTGTTCTTTCGCGCATCCAAGACGCAAAGGCTTTTTTCGAGCCGAATCGTGCTCTGCTCCGGAGTATTCTGCTTTTGGAGACTCCCGATGCTCCTGATCATCATCCTGCAAGCAGCGATTCTCCTGGGCATCGTCATTCTCATGCTCAGGAGGAACCCCGTTGCTCCCATCTCCGCGTCACTCAAGATGCTGGGGGAAGGCATCCTCCGCCTCGACGCACGATCCGAACATCTCGAAGCCGATATGCGCTCCGTGATCCACGACATCCGCCAGGATTTCGTCACTGAAAGGTCTCAGTCGCGAGAAGATGCCTCGCGCTTCTTCGATCAGATTCGCAGAGAATCCGAGCTCCTGACCCTGAAGCTTCAGACCATCGCGGACGATTCCGCCAATCGCCACGTCGCCCTACTCGAAACCGTCAACACCAAACTCACCGGCATCGGCCTGACTCTGTCGGCGGGGCAAAGCATCCAGTCCGGTGAAACTCTGAAGATGAAAGAGACTGTCGAGTCCACTCTCAGCCAGTTGGGACGCGATATCCGCGAAAACACGCGGCAGCTCACTGAAGAAGTCAATAACCGCCTCAGAGACGTCGCCGGGCAGCTGAACCTGTTATCCGAAGCGAACGAACGCCGCCAGGAGGGATTGCGCCAGACGGTCGAAGGCAGGCTGGAGGGACTCCAAAAGAGCAATGTCGAAAAGCTCGAAGAGATGAGAGCAACGGTGGATGAGAAGCTGCACTCCACGCTGGAAAAGCGCCTCACGGAGAGCTTCGGCCTCGTCGCCGAGCGGCTGGAGAGCGTGCAAACCGGCCTTGGCGAGATGAAGGACCTGGCCGTGGGCGTCGGCGACCTGAAGCGCGTCCTGACCAACGTCAGGGCGCGCGGGAGCCTGGGAGAAACCCAGTGCGGCGCGCAACTGGACCAGATTCTCTCTCCCGATCAATACATCCGTAATGCCCAGATTAAGGAGGGCAGCCCCGAGCGCGTCGAGTTTGCCATTCGAATTCCCAATGGCGATCAGCCGGAGATGCTCCTCCCCATCGATGTGAAGTTCCCCAAAGAGGACTGGGAGCGCCTTCAGGACGCGATGGATCACCCATCCGGGGACAATATCGCCGCCGCACAAAAAGCGCTGGCTGCAACCGTGAAGGCAGAGGCGAAGAAAATCTACGAGAAGTACATCGATCCGCCGCGCACCACACCGATTGCACTCATGTACCTTCCTACCGAAGGATTGTTCGCCGAGGCGCTACGCGTACCTGGCTTGTTCGACGAACTGCAGACCCATTTTCAGGTGTCTGTCGTGGGGCCCACGAACTTCGTCGCCTATCTCCACAGTTTTCAAATGGGGTTCCGAAGCATGGCCATCCAGAAGAAGGGCGCCGAGGTATGGCGCGTCCTGGGTGCGGCGAAGGTGGAATTCCAGAAATTCGGCGGCCTGATGTCGAAGGTCGAAAACCAGGTGGACACAGTCCAGAACACCCTGAAAGAAATCAGGGGCAAGACGAAAACCATCAACAGAAGGCTTCAGGAGGTCAGCACGCTGGAAATGCAGCCGCCGGAGGCCTCCGGGCTATTGGGCATCCACGAACAACAAGCGCTGCCCCTCGCATCCGATAAGGTTCTCAAGATGGCTGCCAGCGCCAAAGCTGAGGAGGAACAGCCCGACCTCGCAGCCCCCTCGGGCTCCTGAACCGTCACCGCGCGCTGTTGTGGAGCTTCGGCGTCTCCCGGATCGGCGCGCTATCCGCCCGCTGCCCCTCAAAACAGCGGAGTGTTTCCGTACCGCTCAAAACAGCCATTTTTCTGCAAGCTGTGAAGTTCGTCGGGAATCAGCGCTTCAGAAGGATAGCCCATCTAAGCCGCTTGCTCGTGAGCTTCGCCAAGGGTGACGCGGGCGGTCATTTTGCGGCGGCCGCGAAAGAAGGTGACGGTGACGGTGTCGCCGGGCTGATGCTGGTTCATGATTTCGGCGATGTCCTGGGAATTGGTGATCTCCTGGCCATCGATGGCGACGATGAGATCGCCGCCGATGGAGATCTGCATGTTGCCGAGGTAGGCGACCTGATTGCCGCCGTGGAGGCCGGCGCGATCAGCGGCGCCGCCGGGGACGGTGCTTTCGATGAGGACGCCGTACTGGGCGGGCAGGCCCATCTGCTCGGCGAGGTCGGGACCGATGGGCAAAGTGACGATGCCGAGGGAAGGACGGCGGGCGTGGCCGTACTTCTGGAAGTCGCTGAGGACGGCTTTGGCGGTATCGATGGGGATAGCGAAACCGATGCCGGCATTCTGCTCGGCGCCGTTCTGGGCAATCATGGAGTTGATGCCGATGACCTCGCCCTGGGAGTTGAGCAGTGGTCCGCCGGAGTTGCCGGGATTGATAGCAGCGTCGGTCTGAATGGCGTTTTCGATGGGCACGCCGCCTTCGGGGCTGCGGACGGAGCGGATGGCGCTGATGATGCCGGAGGTCATGGTACCGGAGAGGCCGAAGGGATTGCCGATGGCGTAGACCTGCTGGCCAACCTGGAGATCGCGCGAGCTGGCGAGGACGGCGGGAACGAGATTGGGCGCGTTGATCTGGAGCAGGGCGAGGTCATGGAGGCGATCCTTGCCGATGATCTGGGCCTGGTAGCGATGCTTGTCGTGGGTCTGGACCTCGACGTTACGGGCGTCGGCAACGACGTGGTAGTTGGTGAGAATATGGCCCTGCTTATCGAGGATGAAGCCGGAGCCCTGGTCTTCCTGGGGCACCAGACCCATGAAGAAGTCGAGCGTGACAGTGCCAGCGGTGATGTTGACGACGGACGGGACGACGCGCTTGTAGACGGAGATGTTGTTCAGCTCGGCGGGCGTGTACTCGGGCGCGGCGTGAGCCTCGGTGAGGGTGAGCGAGGAGCCGTGGCCGCCGGAGACGTCGACGGGGCGGATTTCGAAGTGGGTGAAGAAATACCAGAATCCTGCGACGAGGATAAAAACCAGAAGAAGTCGGCGAAAGGTCATAGCGTTATTGGCTGAACCGATTCTTACCGGGGGCGCGGAACCCGCGCGGCCGGAGAGATGGAATGGGGCTGGTGCGCGGGCATTGGCGCAGAACCAGTCTGCCTTCATTGTATCGACATACGTTCAAAAACCAGCTCAAGTTTGGAATCCCGCGATGATGGGGTCCTTCGACTGGCTGCGCTCGCTCAGGATTTGGCCTGCCGGCTCAGAAGCCGGCAAACCGACTCAACCTGGCGGCGGGTTGCGTCAAGGGAGCCGGAGTTGTCGATGACGTAATCGCTGCGCGGGATTTTGACGGAGTCGGGAAGCTGCGCGGCCAGGCGGGACTGGGCGTCGCGCTCGGCGACGGCGCGTTCTTCAGGGCTGGCGGCCGCGGGGACGATGCGAGCGAGAAAGCGGCGAAGCTTGAGGTCGTCGGGGGCGGTGACGAGGACGACGCGGTCGAAGCGCTGGCGCCAGCCGGGAGCGGTACCCGAGGCATCGGCCTCGAAGATGAGTGCGGATTCGACAACGACGATGGCGCGCGGGTCGGCGGCGAAAATTTCCCTCATGCGGCGTTCCTGCTCGGCGATGACGGGGGGGTGGACGATGCGATTCAGCTCGTTGAGGCGGTCTTTGCCGAAGGCGAGCGCGGCGAGGCGAGGGCGGTCGAGAGAGCCGTCGGAGCGGACGACGGCGGGGCCGAAATGTTCGACGATGCGGCGGAAGACTTCGTGACCGGGCTGCATCATATCGCGCGCGACGGCGTCGGCTTCAAGGACGCGCATGCCGTGCTCGCGGAAGATGGCGGCGACGGTGGTTTTGCCACTGCCGAGGCTGCCGGTGAGGCCTACACGCAACATGCGTCTCCCATCAGTACACGCGCAAGAAGATTGTGCGCGCAATCACCGATGTGATTGTAAGGCGGGGCTGCGGAGAGAACGGAAGGCAGCGGCGAAACGTATACAGAGTATGGGGCACTATGCTTCAGTGGGGACGCATCAGGTTATGGATAAAGAGCCAGGCGAAGCCGAGTGCGACGAGCATGGCGAGGAAGATGAGAGCGAGCATGAGGCCCCACGACGGCCCATTGTGGGTTGCCGGTGGGTCCGAATCTTTGCCGGAGCTGGTCACTGTGGTTAGTCTACGGCTGCGGTTACCGGAGTGGGATTTGGGGATGAGGCAAGACAATTTAGCGACAAGATTTTTGGGATTGCGAGAGAACATTGGCAACACAAATTTGCCGGATCGGTGTCTAAACGAACAGAGGGCGACGTGGTAGAAGGCGAAATTCACAGGCACCGGGAAACGAAAGAAACCCGGACAGACCGAGGCAAGGAGACGACCATGGCGAGCGCAGGCAGAATCGAGAAGTTCCCGGTGGCGGAGCTCGCAGGTCTGCGTACGGAGCTGCTGCAATCGGGCATGGATTCATGGCAGGCGGCAGAACTGGTGACGACGTTCCTGTCAGGCCGCGGGTATGGCGCCGATCCGGCGATGGTGCGCGAGGCAGTAGTGCGGCTGGAGGCGAATGCGTGCACGCCCGAGTGCATGCAGCGGGAGCTGGAGCGCGTAGCATACGTGATGTAATCCTCCGAGAAACTGAAAGGCCGTCCCGGGTGGACGGCCTTTTTGTTTTGCCGAGGCCGCAGTGTGCGGCGGATTTCCAACCCACGGCGACAGGCCGACAGCGCGTGTCGGGGCCAGCGAAAGGTTGCCTGCCGGCTCGGAGATTTTTCAACCATGTAACGGCAAGGGTGCGAGGACACACCTTGGTGTGAGTTTTACGACCCGAATATCGGCCGGCTGCCGCATCCATCGCGATTTGCATTACGTCGAATCAGGAGGGACGGATTGTTCCGGCTTCTTTGCACGAGAGAGAAGCAAACTGAAAACGCGCTTCGGCAGCCGTGTCTCTCGACGGACCGCAATGCGCAAGCCAGGAGATTCCGCACGGCACGGTTTCGCGGCCAAAAATCTTTTGCAGAGGAGTTTTGAATATGCGAGTCGCAAGAGCACTGAGAAGTTTGTCGTTGGGCGTGGCAACAGCGTCATTCCTGCTGGCGGGCGCGGCCTGCGCGCAGTCCATCAGCCTGAGCGGCGTGAATACGGAGCTGGATCGTGCGCTCGATTCACAGAATGCAAAGCCGGGACAGGCAGTGGAAGTGAAGCTGGATGGATCGGTCAGGACCGCGGGCGGCATGGACTTTCCGAAAGGAACAGAACTGACGGGGCAGGTGAGTCGGGCGCAAGCGTCGGAAAGTGGCGGCCCTTCCAGCATCAGCCTTGTCTTTACGAGAGCACAGTTGAAAGATGGAAAGACGATTCCAGTGAAGGTAACGGTGGTGGGCGCCTATCCGCCGAGCGACGGCTATGAAGCGACGTACGGGAACGGAGACGTGGCTCCGGCGCCAAAGACACTGAGCCTTAAGGGCAAATATGATCAGGAGGCCGGAATCCTGAGGAACATCTCGATGACCAGTTCGGTGCAGGGCCACAACTCCGCGACCTTCAGCAGGAAGGACGGAAACATCAAGCTGGAGACCGGGACTGTTCTGCAGGTAGGGATAGGGGCTGCCCACGGAAACGGCGCGATGACGAGCGGCGCGTAGCAGTTTGCGATTGCGGAAAAAGGCCGCCCTGGGGGACGGCCTTTTCCATTGAGTGCGGAGCTCGCACAAGGGCAGGTTGGCTCAGACCTGCATAACTTCGGCTTCCTTTTTCTTTGCCATCTCTTCCATCTTTTTGATTTCCTCGTCGGTGAGCTTCTGGATTTCGTCGAGGGAGCGCTTCTCTTCGTCTTCGGAGATTTTCTTGTCTTTGGAGGCCTTTTTGATGAGGTCGTTGCCGTCGCGGCGAATGTTGCGGACGGCGGTGCGGTGATCTTCGAGGACGCGATGGAGGTGTTTGACGACTTCGCGGCGGCGCTCCTCGGTCATGGGCGGGACGGGAACGCGAACGATCTTGCCGTCATTGTTGGGGTTGAAACCGAGGTCGGAGGTGCGGAGGGATTTTTCGATTTCGACGATGAGGCTGACATCCCAGGGCTGGATGACGATCATGTTCGCGTCAGGCGTTGTGATCTGTGCGACCTGGTTAAGGGGCGTGGGCGTGCCGTAGTACTCGATTTTGACCTGGTCGAGCATGTGGATGGAGGCGCGGCCAGTACGGATGGAGCCGAGATTGGTTTGAAAATCGGCGACGGCTTTGTCCATGCGCGTGCGCAGCTGAGTGTGATCGGCTTTGAGAGCGGGAATGCCCGCCATTATGGATGGTGCCATGGTGGTGGTCCTTAAGAAAAGCGGTTCAAAACAGGTATTGTACGCGGATTGGCAGGTTACATCTGCGTGGAGACATGTGGCGCGGCGGAGGCCTGAGAGTCGGCTTGTTCATGGGCGTGATAGGAGGAGCGGACGAGCGGGCCGGATTCGACGTGGCGGAAACCCATAGCGAGCGCCTCGCGCTTCATGAAGGCAAACTCGCCGGGGGTGTAGTAGCGCGCGATGGGGAGATGATCTTTGGAGGGGCGCAGATATTGTCCGATGGTAAGGACGCTGACGCCCACGCCGGCGAGGTCGCGATAGACCTGGAGCAGTTCGTCCATTCCTTCGCCGAGTCCGACCATGACTCCGGATTTTGTAACCGTCGCTGGATTGATTTCCCTGGCGAGCTGGAGGAGGCGCAGGGTCCGCTCGTAGCGCGCTCCGGAGCGGACGGCGCGATAGAGACGGGGGACGGATTCGGTGTTGTGGTTGAGGATCGTTGGGCGCGCTTCGACCACGAGGCGGATGGCATCCTCGTTGCCCTGGAAGTCGGGGATGAGGACTTCGACCTGGCAGCCAGGCGCCTGGCGGCGAATCTCGTCAATGACCATAACGAAGGCGCGGGCGCCACCGATGATGTCGTCGTCGCGATTGACGCTGGTGATGACGGCGAATTTGAGGCCGAGTTGGGCGACGGCTTCGGCAACGCGGCGAGGCTCGTCGAAGTCGATGGGCTCGGGGCGGCCTTTGGGGACGGCGCAGAATCCGCAGCGGCGGGTGCAAAGGTTGCCGAGCATCATGAAGGTGGCGGTGCGATGGTGCCAGCACTCGCCGATGTTGGGGCACTGCGCGGATTCGCAGACGGTGTGGAGGTTGAGGAAGCGAGCCAGCTTTTTGAGGTCATGGTAATTGTCGCCCATGGGGGCGCGGGCGCGGAGCCACTCGGGTTTGGGGAGCGGGCGGCGCGGCGCGAGGTCGATCTGGACGAGATCCTGAGAAATCAGGGAGTCCACGGCGGGCGAGGAGGCCATCAAGCCTTATTTTAGCGGAGTGTTTGTGACGGACGGAGTTGCCCGCGGTCGCGAGGCCGGGTTGTAATGGCGCATACATCGAGACGCGGAGGGTGGGGTGCAGGCGACGATGCTGGATTTTCGGCTGGCGCTGCGGCAGATGCGCAAGGCGCCGTGGTTTAACCTGACCACCATTCTGACGCTGGCGCTGGGGATGGGCGCGACAATCGCGATCTTCTCGCTGGTGGAGGGAATTCTGCTGCGGCCATTGCCGTTCAGCGATCCGGACCGGCTGGTGATCGTGGGCGATCACGTGGGCAACGGGCCGAATCCTGGAGTGACGGCGCGGGAGATTGCGACGTATGAAAGGGCGGCGAGCGCGTTCTCGGCGATGGGCGGGTACAACGCGACAGGCTTTGAATTGTCGGGTAGCGCTACTCCAGAGCTGATCACCGGGGCTCGGCTGGGGGCAGGAGTTTTTCAGGCGCTGGATGTGGCGCCGATGCTGGGGCGGGTGTTCACACAACAGGAAGACGACGGGCGGCAGCCGGTCGCGCTGATCAGTTATGCGCTGTGGCTGAACCGGTACCATCGCGATCCCCGGGTGTTGGGGCAGTCCATTGTGCTGGACCGGAAAGCGTATTCGATTATCGGGGTGATGCCGCGAGATTTTGATTTTCCGCTGCTGCCAGGGCGTTTGAATCAGGCGCAGGTGTGGGTTCCGCTGAGTCTGACAGTGGATGAGCTCTCGGACAAGAACGTGGGCGCGTGGGCCTACCGGATGGTGGCGCGGCTGAAGGATGGGGTGACGCAGCGGCAGGCAGCCGAGGATGCAAATCGGGTGGCGCAGCAGATCATGCGGGATTTTCCGCCGAGCATGGCGGCGATTCGCATTCGCGGGGATGCACTCTCGTTGCGGGAGCAAACGGTGGCTGCGACGCGGCCGTTGTTGCGGACGCTGTTTGCAGCGGTGCTGGTGGTGCTGACGATTGCGTGCGCCAATGTGGCGGGATTGCTGCTGGTGCGGGCGATTGGGCGGCGGCGTGAATACGCGGTGCAGGTGGCGCTGGGCGCGCCGGCAAGCGCAATTCTGCGGCAATCCGTGCTGGGCGGGCTAATGCTGGGGGTGGCGGGGGGCGCGATTGGGGTGGGGCTGGCCACGCTGGCGGTTCGCGCGGCGCTCCATCTACTGCCCGATTCGCTACCGCGCGTCGATTCCATCGCGATGGATCCCGTGGTGATGATTTTTGCGCTGCTGCTGGCGTTGGCTACGGGAGCATTGTGCAGCGTAGCTCCGGCGTTTGCGGCCACGCGCACCAGCGTGATCGAGAATCTGAAGGAAGGCGCGAGAAGCGGCACCGGGGCGGCGAGTCATGCATGGCTGCGGTCGTTACTGGTGGTGTCGGAGATCGCGATTGCTCTGGTGCTGTTAACCACGGCAGGCGTTTTCCTGCGCAGTTATCGCAGGATGCTGGCTGTCGATCCGGGATTCCGGCCGGAGAACGTTCTGGTGGCCAGCTACCAGCTGCCGCTGCGGCAGTACTCGACGCAGACTGCGGCGGACAATTTCGATCGGGCGGTGGTCGATCGGCTTACCGCCAAACCAGGGATTGAAGCCGCCGGGATCACCAACACGCTGCCGTCAGGGAACAGCGGAGGGCTCGCCGCGTATACAGTCGAGGGCCAACCCGCTGCCAGTTGGAAACTGACCTTCGCGGCGTTTGTGCTGACCTATGGCGACTACTTCCGGGCGATGGGTATTCCGCTGCTGGAGGGCCGGTACTTCACGGCGGATGACCGGGCGCATGCGCCGTTGGTGGTGATCGTGAACCGATCGATGGCGAAGCATTGCTGGCCGGGGGAGGACGCCATAGGCAAACGGCTGCACGTGGGGAATCCGCATAAGGGTTACCCGTGGGCGACCGTGGTGGGCGTGGTGGGTGATACGACACTGGGCCCGCGTGACCAACCAGCCGCTGATCAGTGGTATATCCCGGCGGAACAGCCGGCGACGCTTTATGGGGAGAACGCGCAGGAGGATCTGGTGCAGCCGGTGGGAGGGTTCGTGACACTGCGGTCATCGCTGGAGCCACACCAGATGGTACAAGTGCTGCGGTCGGCGGTGGCGGAGGTGGATCCGCAGCTGGCGCTGGACGAGGTGCGGACGATGGAGGAGGCGATCGCGGATGTGGAAGCGCCACGGCGGTTCAACACGGACCTGATGACGAGCTTCGCCGGGGCAGGTTTGCTGCTGGCGGTGACGGGAATCTATACGGTGGTAGCGTTCTCAGTGACGCTGCGAACGCGAGAGATTGCGATTCGCATGGCGCTGGGGGCGCAGCGGTCGAGCATCGCTCGGATGGTGCTGCTGTCCGGGATCAAGCTGGCGGCGATGGGGTGCGGGCTGGGGGTGCTCGGCTCGCTGGCAGTTTCGCGGCTGGTGAGCTCGTACCTATTCGGGGTAAGCGCGACGGATCCGCTGGTTTATGTGTTCACGATTGTGACGATGCTGGCGATTGCAACCCTGGCGTCGGCTGTTCCGGCGAATCGCGCGGCGAGCGGCGATCCGGTGGAGGCTCTGCGGTCGACTTAGGCGCGGGATTCGGGCTCCGCGGCAGCGGGTCAGGGCAGGCGCAGGCTGCTCATCCGTTCGCCTTCGAGGTCGGGCTTACTCCACAGAGTCATTCTCCGGGTCGTTGCACCGGATTCCTTCGTGTTCTTCGCGGTGAGTAAGCGCAGCTCAACAATGCCGAGGACAAAGAGGGCGATGGTCTGCAGAACCTGAAAGCCGTCGGGACCGATTACGCCCTGGTCGGCACCGATGGGCGTACTGAGCCAGTAGGGCAAAATCGGCGTGATATATATCCCCATTCTGACGAGGGTGACGAGCGCGGCCAGGGAGAAGACGTGGATGAGGAGGAGCTCCGTGATCGGCTTGGCATGCTCGCCCGAGAACAGGCCGAAACCGCGCTTGCGGATGGCGTTGCCGAAGATGAAGACGGTAAAGCTGGCGCAGATGGCCGCATCGACGCCAAAAGAGAACTGGCGAAGAGGCGAGTAGACGAGAGCGAAGGCAAAGGTAGCAGCGAACAGGATGATCTTGCGCTGGAAATATCTCATTTCGTGTCGTACTCCGAATCGTTCGAGATATACAGGGTCAAGCAGGTGCAGTGTAGCGCTCGGCTTTTGGGTGAGATATGCCCAAAAGGGTGTAACGCAGGCGGAGGATGGTGTGAGTTACGGCAGGTGCGGAGCGGCGTTCAGGCCTTTGTGGGTGCCGTCCGGGCCTTTGGCAGATAGCGGCGGCCGATGATCTGGTAGTTGCCGGAGAGGACGCGGGCGATGGCTTCGGCGTAGGCGATGTGTTCCTGCTCGAGGATGCGGTCTGCGAGAGTGTGCGGGTCGTCGGACGGGAAAACGGGTACGGGGCGCTGCAGGATGATGGGGCCGTGGTCGAGCTGCTCGTCGACGAAGTGGACGGTGCAGCCGGTGACCTGCACGCCGTGTTCAAAGGCCTGCAGCTGGGCGTCGAGGCCGGGGAAGGCGGGGAGCAGCGAGGGATGGATGTTGAGGATGCGCTGGGGGAAGGCCTGAATGAATCCTGGAGAGAGCAGACGCATGTAGCCGGCGAGGCAAACGAGGTCGACGTGGTGGGCCTGGAGGGTCGCGACGATTTCAGCGTCGTGTTCCTGACGCTTGCGGCCCCGGGATTCGATAGCGATGGCGTTGAGGCCGCGGTCGCGGGCGGCGGCGAGGCCGGGCGCATCGGCAAGGTTAGAGATGACGACGGCGATCCGGGCGTCGGGGATTTTGCCGGAGGCGATGGCGTCGGCGATGGCGAGGAAGTTGGAGCCGCGTCCGGAGAGGAGGATGCCAAGGTTGTGCATGGGTTCAGCGTTCAGCGATCAGAAAACAGCGATCAGGCATAGATGACTTTGCGTTCGCCCTTGATGATGCGGCCGATGACGAAGCATTTCTCGCCGGCGCGGTCGAGCATGGATTTGCAGCGTTTAAAGCGGTCGGCGGGAATCGCGGCGATGAGGCCGATGCCCATATTGAAGGTGCGGAGCATCTCGTCCTGCTGGATGTTGCCGAGCTGTTGCAGGTGCTCGAAGATGGGCAGCACGGGCCAGCTGGCGAGCTCGACGTGCGCGGAAACGGATTTGGGCAGGATACGCGGGAGGTTTGCGGTGATGCCGCCGCCGGTGATATGGGCCATGCCGCTCGAGTAGTCGCTGGCGGTGAGCTTTTTGATGAGGCTCAGGTAGCTGCGGTGAGTTTTCATGAGTGCGGCGCCGGCCTTTTCTTTGAGCGCGTTGACGTACTGGTCCGGCTTGTATTTCGCCACATCGAAGAAGAGCCTGCGCGCAAGCGAGTAGCCGTTGGTGTGCAGACCGGTGGAAGGGAAGCCGAGGAGGATGTCGCCGGGGCGGATTTTTGCGCCGGTGATGAGTTTGGAGCGCTCGACAACGCCGACGATGAAACCGGCCAGGTCGTATTCGCCGTCGGCGTAGAAACCGGGCATCTGCGCGGTTTCGCCGCCGATGAGAGCGCAGCCGTTGGCGCGGCAGGCGTCGGAAAGGCCGGAGACGACCTTTTCGGCAATTTCTCCGTCGAGGCGGCCGGTAGCGAGGTAGTCGAGAAAAAAGAGTGGGGTTGCACCCTGCACAGCGATGTCATTGACGCAGTGGTTGACGAGGTCGGCACCAACGGTGTGGTGGATGCCGAGCTGAAAGGCGAGCTTGAGCTTGGTGCCAACACCATCGGCGCTGGAGACAAGGACGGGTTCTTCGTATTTGCCGTCGAGGCGGAAGAGGCCACCGAAGCCGCCGATTTCGCCGAGCACGTTGCGCGTGAAGGTACGCTGGGCCAGGTATTTGATGCGCTGCCTGACGCGGTCCCCCGCCGAAATATCGACTCCGGCAGCGGAATAGGTCGCCGGTGCGGCGGCTGGTTTGCTGGGATCAGGAGTGGGCATTGCCGGAGCTGAATTCTATGAGAAGCCTCAGTGTACGCGGGATTGCGGTGCGTGGGAGCAGGAATTCCGGAGGACCTAAAGAGGCGGGCGACCGCGCCAACGAATGAATTACCCCACCCCGCCAACATCCGGCAGGATGGGGCACCCGAATTTCTTCGCTGCGATCAGGCGGCTGGCTTATGAGCGGCCTTCGCCTGGCCCACGAGCGCGGTGAATGCGGCGGCGTCGTTGACGGCGAGGTCGGCCAGGATTTTGCGATCGAGCTCGACACCGGCTTTTTTCAGGCCGCTGATGAGCTGCGAGTAGGCGATGCCGTTGGCTTTGGCGGCGGCGTTGATGCGCACGATCCAGAGGGAGCGGAACTGGCGCTTTTTGCCCTTGCGGCCGCTGTAAGCAAACTTCATGCCGCGCTCGACGGCTTCCTGGGCTGCCTGGTAGAGCTTCGATTTGGTAAGGAAGTAGCCGCTGGCGCGCTTCAGGATTTTCTTGCGGCGATTGGTTCGTTTGGTTCCACGTTTGACACGCGGCATCGGAATTCTCCTTTAGTGGTTTGGTTCGGCGGCTGGAGGTGGGAATGACCTCTTCACTCGCTCGGCTGACCTGTCCTCTCTTCCCGCTGTCGCGCGAAGGGAGCCTTGCGGCCCGGAAGGATCAGGCGTAGGGAATCATGCGGGCAACCTTATGGTGGTCGGCGTCGGAAACCAGCACGCTGCGAGCCAGCTTGCGTTTGGTTTTGGTTTCCTTCGACGTGAGGATGTGCCGCATTTTGGACTGGCCGCGCTTAAATTTGCCCGTGCCGGTCTTTTTGAAGCGCTTGGCGGCGCCTCTGTGTGTTTTGAGTTTGGGCATGGTGAATCCTGCTACGAAAATGCGTAGGAACGACATTTTTGAGTGTATCGGATGGATGGCGATGCGTCCAGGATGCATTGTTGTTCCCGGAGCCGCGTGAGGTTGAGGTGTGGCGAGACGGTCAGGAACGCGAGGCACTCCACTGGAGGGAGGGGAGGGAAGGAGGGTTGGAGGGGCGAGGCGCGGCGGAGCGATCGAGGCGGAACTGGGCGACCAGATTCTGCATTTCGACGGCGAGTCGGGAGAGTTCGGCGCTGGCTTTGGCCGATTCCTCAGTACCGGTGGCGGAGAGGCCGATGACGCCAGCGATCTCGACCATGGTGCGGTTGACGTCTTCGGTAGCGGCGGATTGCTGGGCAGCGGCGGTGGCGATCTGGGCGATCATGTCTTTGGAGTCTTCGGAGGCCCGGATGATGCCGGCCAGGGCGGAGCCGGCGCGCTGGGCGCTGGCGGTGCTGTCATTGACATGCTGGATTTCGGCGGCGACCGAAGCCATGGCCTTTTTTGCCTCGCCCTGGATATTAACGATCATGGCGCCAATTTCGCGGGTGGCCTGCGCGGTGCGTTCGGCGAGACGCCGCACTTCACCGGCGACGACAGCAAAGCCACGGCCCTGTTCGCCGGCGCGAGCCGCTTCGATGCTGGCATTAAGAGCGAGCAGGTTGGTCTGCTCCGCGATTTCGCTGATGACGGAGATGACTTTGCCGATTTCGGCGGAACTGCGGGCCAGTCCTTCAATCTGACTGCTGGTGGCACGGCTGGTCTCGGTGAGGGCGTTCATGGCGGAGACGGTCTGGGCCACGACGGCCCCGCCGTGATCGGCTTCGCGGCGGGCGGCCTGGGCACCTTCGCTGGCGCGGGCGGCGCTGGCGCTGACTTCGGAGATGGCAGCGGACATCTCCTGCATGGTGGTGGCGACCTGGTTGGTTTGATTTTTCTGGGTGTTGGCGTGCCCCAGCAGGTTTTGCGAGGCAGCAGCGAGCTCCACGGCGGCGCCCGCCACCAGCTCCGCGTTTTTGGCAACGGTCTGGATGGTTTCGCGGAGACTGTTCTTCATGTCGTTGAGCAGGCGGCCAGCGCTACCGATCTCATCGTCGTTGCAGACCGTCATGTCGTCCATGGACAGGTTGCGGTCGGCGATGGCCTGGATAGTGGCGACCATCTGAGAGACGCGTCCCGTGATGTTGCGTGCGATGTAGCGGGCCATCGCAATGCCGAGGGCGAGACCCAGAACAACGAACACGAAGAGCTCCACTTTGGCGCGGGCGCGGGCGGCCAGTTCCTGCTGGCGGGAGGCCGCGGCCAGCTGGCTTCCGCGGCTCATGAGGGCGGTGAGGGTCTGGGCGATCTGATCGCGCAGGGCCACGTTTTCCGGTTTGTACATGAGGGCGACGGCATCGGCGGGCTTTCCGGCGCGCGTCAGTTCGTTCACCGCGTCCATGGCTTTGCGATAGCCGTCGGTCGCGTGGCGGAGGACGGCCAGCATCTGCTTCCCTTTCGCGGACAGGACGAAAGGTTCGAGGCGGGTGAAGTCGTCATCGAGGCGGCGGCTGTTGGCAGCGTAGCGCTCCAGTTCTTCATGGCGGCTGTTATCAAGAAGGAAGCCGCGGACCTCGGCTTTCTGATCGTTCATGCGGGCGTCGATGTCGCTCATGATGACTTCGGAGCGGTCCTTATCGGCGGCATCGCTGGAGAGAGCGGAGAGATGGGCAAGGGTGAGGAAGCTGAAGACTGCGACGGCGACCAGGACGAGCAGAGGGGCGCCGAACCCGACCGCCAGCTTCATACGCAGACTTAGCTTCCTCACGATGCGTTCTCCTCTCCGACAGGATTCAGGAACGAAGTGACCGGTTCTAGGCGCCGCCCCGCCGGAAGCTGAGGGGAAGGCCCATCTGGAACCAGAACGCATTGCCCTGCGGCTTGTTTTCGACCAGGGTGTCACGCTCATACTTGAAGGCCATGGCGGCATGACCGGGGAGATGAACGCGGAGCTCGGGACCGACGGCGAGGTCGCGGCCGCGGTTGCCGTCGCCGACGATGAGGCCGTTCTGGAAGTCGTCGGTGGTCTGCTGGTAGAAGTAGCCGTTCACGCCGAGGGCCATCCTGCGGGAGACCTGCTGCATGGCGTCGTATTCCCACGTGAACTCATTGCCTCCGTGGTAGCCGGTGGCGCCATCGCGGAAGTTGACGATGTAAAGGTATTTGGAACTGAGTTCGGTCCGGGCATGATCGGGCAGATACGTGAAACCAGCGACCGGGGCAAAGGCAAAGTTATGCTGCCCGACGTTGAGCACATCGCCGGAGGTGTAGGAGCCGCCGGGGGCAAAGAGGTCGGCTTCGT
>JASHPM010000149.1 GCA_030038115.1 Acidobacteriaceae bacterium
TTCGGACGCGTGTTCAGCGTGGTATCCAGGAATTTCGGCCATGCCGTGGAGGAAAAGATTCAGGCGTTTCATTCAGGACTCGACACGATCCGGTCGTTCTCCGATTTTGGCGTTGCGGCTGCGCTTTCGCTGGGCATGTGGGTGCTGATCGCACTGGCCTATCTGGAAACCATGTTGGCGTTCGTGGCCAGTCCCGACCTGGCTGCGATGACACCGGCCAAAAGTGTGCTGATGATGGTTTGGAGCGGTGGTGTCAGCGTGATCCAGCTGCCCGTGCTGGGCTGGTTTACGCAGATCGGTTTGGTGGCGGCTGCGATATCGGGCCTCTTTGGGGCCGCGGCTGAGCCGGCAACCGGCTGCGCCGCGACGCTGCTCCTGGTCACGTTCCTGGGCATTGTGCCGGTCGGACTGATCTGGGCCCGATTCGATCACGTGTCCCTGAAGAAGGTGACCGAGGAAAGCGAACATGCCGGCGCAGAGCTGGTGCACCACAGCAGCGCTTCAGTGAACGAAAAGGCGGTTGGCTGAAAGCGGCTAGCCCAAGAGGCGGTCACGGAGAAGCATCTGCGACCTCGCAGGGGGCACCCCAGCCCTTTCTCTGCGATGGTGATTGATTCTGAAGGGTTCCGCTGGGGTTATCGAGATGGATAACAGCCAGATGACCGGAAACAAGTCAGTTGCGGTCGGCTGAGTTTGACTCAGGCTCGGCCGCGTGTGAATCAGTCTGGGCCGTTTGGGGCGCGAATGATTGAGACGGAGTCAGTTGGGAACTCGGCTGAGTGTGAATCAAGCTCGACCGAGTGTGCCGGGAATTCGGTCGAGTCTGATTCAACCCGGGCCGAATGTGAATCAGTCTCATCCAGGTTGAAAGGCACCGAGCACAGCGCTTTGAGGAGCGCGCAGCAGGATTTCAAAGAGCAGCGTAGTGACTCGGCCTGGGCCGAGATGCGGAGCCCAGAGCACAGGGCTCAGCGAAGAAGATGTGCAATAAAAAAGCCCGCTGGTTGGGGCGGGCTCTTCACACACTTCTCACTGTATTCAGGGTAGCGAGCCGGGAAAGTTAATGGCAAGGAGAATCGGAGGGTTGGGGGGTACGAAGGTAAGGGGTTTGCGGCATCGGATTTCGTAGAACTCACATTTTGCGAAAGAGTGATCGGTGAGCCTCTCAGCGATGGATGCTTTCCTCAAGAGGGACAGCTGCTGCTAACTCTGAATCGCGGGGTTCAGTGGCGGAGTCTCCTAAGCCCGCAGCATCAGCTACCTTTGCCGCGATGCCGGGGACAGCCATAGCACCGACGCCAAATGCATCGAGGAGATCGTGCAGGGTAATTACGCCTTCCAGCTTGTTCACATCGGCACGACTGACAACGGGCAGGAGTTCGACTTTGGCCGCACCCATACGCTCAAGCGCCAGGTCCAGCCCCTGGTCGGAGTGGAGGTGGGGAAAAGCGCGCGCATCCACAAGGTCACCAAGCGGTTTGGCGGCAGAACCTTCCGCACAGGCTCGTTCGAGCGCTGCAAGACCGATCACGCCTATTACATCTCTATGTTCGGTTACGGGCCACGCCCGCAGTGTGCTGGTTCTGGTTCGTTCCAGGGCCTCGCCAACTGTCAACTGCGCGGGCAGAAGCTCGGTTGCGGCTCTCATAACCTGAACTACCTGATGCCGCCGACGGCGCAGACGCGTTTCGGCCGAGGGCAGATGAATGCCATCCTGAATCGCCAGGGCCGCGTAAACAGGTTCCCGCTGAAGCCGAGAGGAAATGAAGAAACTCACGAGGTTGGAAATCATCAGAGGGACGATAACCGTATAGTCCCGCGTGGTCTCAAGGATCATCAGCACGGAGGTCATGGGGGCACGCACGATACCGGCGAAGGCAGTGCCCATGCCGACCAGAGCGTAGGCGCCAGGCGAGGCAGTATAAGCCGGCAACAGATGGTGCGCGATGCTTCCGACGGTTCCCCCCAACATGGCGCCGATGAAGAGGCTGGGTCCAAAGATGCCGCCGGCGTTGCCTGAGGCATAGCTGGTGGTCGAGCTAAGGAGTTTGAGAACCACCAACAGGGCCATGAGTTTGAGCGGCATTCTCCCGTTCAGGGCATCGCCGACATACCCATAACCGACGCCAAGGACCTGCGGCACGTACCAGCCCATGAGACCAACAAGCAGCCCGCCAGCGACAGGATGGAACCACCGAGTTCTGATGGGGAAGCGCAGGAAGAGCCTGCGCATGCCAAGCAAGAGCCTGGTGAAGGCCACCGACACCAAACCGCCGCTGACGCCGAGAGCCGCATAGATCAGGAATTCCAGGGGATGGATGAGACGATATTGCGGCACGCTGAAGAGAGGGTTATTGCCAAGAAGCAGGCGCAGAACAACCCAGGAAGTGGCGGAAGCAAGTACCACGGGGCCCAGTACGGGGGCCTGGAGATCGCCGATGACCTCTTCGAGGGCGAACAGCACCCCAGCCAGAGGAGTGTTAAATGCGGCGGCAATCGCCGCCGCAGCCCCGGCAGGCAGAAGCACCCTGAGCTTGTCGGGCCTGAGGCCCAGACGGCGTCCCAGAACCGAGGCGATACCAGCGCCGACCTGGACCGCAGGCCCTTCGCGCCCCAGCGGAATTCCGCTGGCCAGAGTGATTGAGGTGCAAAAGAACTTTCCGAAAACGGTGCCGAGGGTGATGACACCTCCGCGGGCGAACAGGGCGGCTTTGGTCTGAGGTACGCCGCTGCCGCGGGCATCCGGGAAGTAGCGGAAAAGCAGATATCCGATGCCGAGCGAGCCGGCAACCGGAATAAGCACTCGATGCCAGGCAGCACTGCCCACGGGATACATTCGCAATCCCAATCGTTCTGTGAGCAGGATGAAAGCGACAACGGCCAGCCCGGTCAGGGCGCCGACGATCACCGAGAGAAGAAGTACTATCCGATTCTCATGTTGCCGGAGGGATGCCAGCCGAAGTAAGAAGGGGGTGCGCCAACCCCCGTATCCAGCCTTGTTGCGAGTCTCATTCTTCGTGAGAGTTTTCATCCGCAGATACACTTAACGAAGAGCATTTAAAGCGTGGTCATTCACGGTCAGCACCGGGCATCGGGCATGACAAATGACCTCGTGGGGCGTGATCCAGGGCAGGTGGGCCACGGCCCGGGCAAAGGACGTATGGTGCGTGTCCATCGCAATCAGATCCGCGCCCTGCCTCTCGGCGACCTTCAGGATCTGTTGCCCCGGTGCACCAACCTCCACGATGAACTCCATTTCCAGGGAGCTGGCGACTTCAGGCGAAAGTAACTGTGCAAGACGGGTTTTCGCCATCTCGACTTCCGCGTGTGGATATCCGGAATGAACATCGCCGGGCATTTTAAGAACATTCAGTAATGTAAGGTGCGCGCGTTCCTGTTCCGCCAGCCAGGCGGCATACCTAAGGGCACCTGGCGACGCGTGAGGCAGACTGGCCACGTACAGAATGCTCTGCAGTTTTGGTTGTGGTGAGGCCAGTTGAGGAACTCGAGGCCCAACGGTGAACACGGGGCAAGCTACGGAGCCGACGATTTCTTCCGCCACGGAGCCAAGCACGAGCTTCTTCATTCCGGCGCGGCCATGGGTACCCAGCACAACCAGATCAATATCGAGTCGATCGATGAGTTCGGAAACCGTCTCCGAGACGGAGCCCTCCTTGACAAACTCCCGATGCCTGATTCCCTGGAGAGCGTCCAGGTTTGCGAGACTGGCCATCTTCTTCTCAGCCGAGTGGCGGAGGTAGAACGGGTCGGGCGGCTGAACATAGTCGGTGATTTCCTGAGGCACCACGGTCACCATGTACAGAGTGGCCTTGTAACGGCGTGCCAGGCCGATCCCATAGGCGAGCGTTGTCTCTGAATAAGGTGAGAAATCTGTCGGAAACAGGAGATTTCTTAGTGAAACGCCGATTGACGTGGCTGGTGATTGCATTGAACCCCCTCGGGGGAGGTAGCCACCGGGTTTACTGGCTCTGCCTGAACTTGCGTCAAACGATGAGCTTGACGCCGGGACGCCCAACCCCTATTGCAGCGCGCGGTCCGTTGCAAGGCAGGCTTGCAAGTTACTTTTCGGCGTAATCGTCCTCCCCTCACCCTCGACTGCGCAGTGATCGCCGTCACGCACCGGAGCCGGACCCGGCGTCCGCAAACTACGAGTTTCCCGGAAGTCAGCTTCCGGAGCTTCGTCACCGCTCCCGTCAGTTGTCGATCGATCGCAGAGAACCGGTCTGCGAGCGTCACCGACATTGAGGGTTGGCGAGGCCGGTTCGAGTCGTTTGCAGGACACGCGATGTCCCTTGCAGGAAATTGACGCTTCTGGTTAGCAGGCTACCTTTGGTTGTCGAGCTGGGTTAGATGAAAGGAGCCACTTTTTAGCGCGGAGTGCTCGAATTGGTTCAGATAAAACAGTAAGTTGAATGGCTGGCTGGTCTTATAATGGTGGCATGAGCATCAATGAGCTAGTCCCCACGATTGATTCTGAGATTGCTATTCTCCGCCAGGTCCGCGCACTGTTAGTTGGTGGCGGGCGCAAAGCTGCGACAAAAGTGAAGAAACACCACACCATGAGCGCTGAGGCGCGCGAGCGGATTGCTGCCGCGCAGCGGAAGCGCTGGGCGCTGCAAAAGAAAGCCGCTAAGAAGGCGGCCTAAACGCGGGCGTGGCAGATGCTCTGCCACTCATTCAAGGTGAGTGACAATTCTGGCCTGTGTGTCAGGACTGCGCAGAGTTGCCGGTCAAGGACCGGGTTTCGCGGCATGACTTAGAGTTTGTGTCCAGATAGAAAACCCCCGAGCCAGAACCCCTTATCGTGGACTTTTGCCGCGGACCGGAGCCCCCATTCGACTCGGTCTCCGGCGAGACCTCGCTCAGGGCAGGCTGCGGCTTTTGCCATTGCTCCAGCTCGCTTCGTCCGGGGCAGGGCTCAGTTACAGAGTCCATGGATTAGGATGCGGATGAGCGGAAGGGGGCGAGTTGCACATGGATGGGCAGGAGCGAGTCGCAGTCGTAACGGGAGGAGCGCAGGGCATTGGGCGGCGGACGGCGGAGTTACTGGCCGAGCGGGGATGGCAGGTAGCGATTCTGGATGTGCAGGAGCCGGCGGCGACGGTGGAGGCGATCCGGGCACGCGGGGGCAAGGCGCTGGGATTTGTGGGAGACGCGACGGCGGAGGCCGTGGTGGAGGACTTCCGGCGCGTGGTGTTCGACCGGTTGGGGCGCACGGATGTGCTGGTGAACAATGCGGGGATCAGCCTGATCCGCGCGGCGGAAGAGACGAGTGCGGCCGAGTATCGACGGGTGCTGGAGGTGAACCTAGTGGCGCCGTTTCTGCTGGCACGAGCGTTTGGGCAAACGATGCTGGAGGCGCGGAGCGGGTCGATTGTGAATGTCGCGTCGATTGCGGGGCTGGTGGCGGTTGCGGATCGCGCGGCGTATAACGCATCGAAACATGGGCTGGTGGGGCTGACGCGCACGCTGGCCGCGGAGTGGGGCGGGCGCGGGGTGCGCGTGAACGCGGTTTGTCCTGGGTGGGTGAAGACGGAGATGGATGCCGCGGATCAGGCGGGAGGGAGCTACACGGATGCGGACATCGAGGGGCGGGTGCCGATGGGGCGGTTTGCCCGGCCGGACGATGTGGCGCGCGCGATTGCGTTTTTGGCGGATGACGAAGAGAGCGGTTTTGTGAACGGGCACACGCTGACGGTGGACGGAGGGTGGTCGTCGGACGGGAGCTGGGAATCGGTGCGGCTGAGCAAGCGCTAAAGGATGCGGCGGACGGCGCGGCGGACGGAGTCGGTAGCGACGCCGTAGGCGGCATGGGTGACCCATTCGCTGATGCGTTCCTGGGTGGGCTGGCGGCCGGGAGGGGCGGTGAGGCCAAGGCGGGGCAGGATGGATTCGTGCGTGATGCGGTTGAGGGTGATGCCGAAGGCGGCGCCGTGCCAGGCAGCGAAGGAGGGTTCGAACTCGACGAGCGCGCCGTAGACGGCGCCGGCGAGGGCGCCGAAGATCCAGTGAATGCCCTGGAGGGCGAGCTGGCGATCGGGCTCGGTGAGAGTGCGGCCAGCGACTTGTTCGGCGAGGACGACGGGAGGCGGCGTCTGACCTTCGACGCGCGGCGGAAAGATTTGTTCAGCGACCATTTTGGCGCCGGCTCCGGCGAGGCCGCCGATGAGGCCGGCGAAAGCGCCCTTGGCGATGCTGCGTTTGGGATGGGTCTTGCTCATGATGGATAAATGCGTCGGACACTACGATAATCCCGCGCGATGAGGCTGACAAATGGAGGAAACAGCAAACGGCAAGTAAGAGACGAGCAAGAGACGAGCGAACGACGCGTGAACTGGGAGCAAAAAGCGAGTGAGAGGCGGTCTGGGCCGATGGCAGAGCCGAATTGGCGCGCTGCTAGAATCGAGGCAGACCGATGAAATGTCCCTACTGCGGGTATGGCCAGGACCGCGTGATCGATTCGCGCGAAAGCAGGGAAGCCGACGCGATCCGCAGGCGGCGTGAGTGCGAGAAGTGTAACCGCCGCTTTACGACATATGAGCGCATCGACGAGATCCCCTACATGGTGGTGAAAAAGGATGGGCGGCGGGAGAAGTTCGAGCGGCGCAAGGTGCTGGACGGACTGATGGCGGCGTGCGAAAAGCGGCCGATTTCGACAGGAAAACTGGGGCAGCTGGTGGACGAGATTGAGACGTTCGTGACCGAGTCGACAGAGCGGGAACGGACGACGGCGGAGATTGGCGAACGGATAATGGATCGGCTGAAAGCGCTGGATACGGTGGCGTATATCCGGTTCGCGAGCGTGTATCGGGACTTTAAGGATGTACGGGAATTTAAGGAAGAGCTGGAGCAGCTGTTAACTCACCACACGGAGAAGCCAGGGAAGAAGAAGAGCAGCTGAACAGCCAGTAGCCAGTAGCTAGAGACATTAGCCAGGGACGAGCCAAAAACGAGTTGCTGTGGAGGGATGTGGGGAAGACACACGCAGTCACGCTGATTCCCGGGGATGGGATCGGGCCGGAAGTGACGGATGCGGTGGTGCGAATCCTGGAAGCGACGGGAGTGCGGTTTGCGTGGGAGCGGTTCGCGGCGGGCGCGGGGGCGTTTGAGAAGCACGGCGAGTACATTCCGAAGGAGCTGTACGCATCGATCGAGCGCAACCGGGTTGCGCTGAAGGGGCCGGTAACGACGCCGGTGGGCGGGGGATTTCCGTCGATTAACGTGACGCTGCGGAAGAAGTTCGAGCTGTATGCGAATTTCCGGCCGATCCGGAATCTGCCGGGGCTGGAGACGCGGTATCCGGGCGTGGACCTGATCATCATTCGCGAGAACACGGAGGGCGAGTACGTCGGACTGGAGCACGAGGTGGTGCCGGGGGTGGTGGAGTCGCTGAAAGTAATCACGGAGAAAGGGTCGACGCGGATTGCGAAGTTCGCGTTTGAGTACGCGGCGAAGAACGGGCGGCGGAAGATTCATGCGATCCACAAAGCGAACATCATGAAGATGTCCGACGGGCTGTTTTTGCGGTGCGCGCGCGATGTGGCGAAGGGCTATCCGGACATCGTGTACGGAGAACACATCATCGATAACACGTGCATGCAGCTGGTGATGAATCCGTATCAATACGACACGCTGCTGCTGGAGAACCTGTACGGGGACATCGTCAGCGATCTGTGCGCGGCGTTTGTGGGCGGGCTGGGGCTGGTGCCGGGCGCGAATCTGGGCGCGGAGGCAGCGATTTTTGAGGCGGTGCACGGATCGGCGCCGGATATTGCGGGGAAGGACATTGCGAATCCGACGGCGCTGCTGCTATCGGCGGTTTTGATGCTGCGGCATCTGGATGAGGGGGACGCGGCAGACAAGTTGCAGGGGGCGGTGGAGAAGACGTACACCGAGAAGAAGACGCTGACGCGGGATGTAGGCGGGCGAGCGGGAACGCGGGCGTTTGCGGACGCGGTGATGGGGGCGCTGTGAGCAGCTACAAAGCGGGCAGCTATGAGACGGTCAGCTAAGAAGCGGTCAGCGGTGAGGCGGTCAGCGGTGTAACGCAGGGTCCTTCGTCGCTGCGCTCCCCAGGATGACAAGTTGATGGCGAGTTAAGGAGATGTGGCAATGAGAGCTGGATGGTCGGTAGTTGTGGCGGCTTGCGTGGGAGTGCTGGCGGTTGCGGGATGTAAGAAGGAGA
>JASHPM010000150.1 GCA_030038115.1 Acidobacteriaceae bacterium
GAGCAAACGATTTGAACAGGCTGAGGTTCCAGTTAGCCAGCCCCGGCCCGAGCACGGAATTCCTGCCCGAGCTCCCGAAGCCATTGTTGCCGCCACCAGCCCAGGGAGCAAGTGGAGTAGTAAACGCAGCGGTGTTGAACCATTCCTTCTGCGTCTTCGGCCCACTTGTCGAGGCCACCAGATCCGGACGATTCGTAGTTCCACCGCCCAGGCCCAGCGTGTCCGCCCCACCATAGGTGACGTTCTGCGGCAGCCCGGTCTCCAGGGTGGTTACACCGGAGAAGACCCATCCGCCCAGCACGCTCCGCTCTGCCAGGCTGCTGGCATGCATGAAGAACGGAATGTTGTAGATATAGTTAGCGTTGAAGATGTGGCGCCGGTCGTACGAGCCCGGCCCGCGGTCGTACCTCAGGTTGAACGGATCGGAGATGGAATTCAGATCGTCCGTCTCCTCATCGATCTGGTGGGACCACGTGTAGGCGAACTGCGCCGTCAGCCCGTGCTTGTTCTCCATGCGCAGCCCGGTCTGCAGGCCGTTGTAGTTAAAGTTGCTGGCGTTCTCGTCATCGGTGATACTCGCCCATCCCGGAAAGATTCGGTACAGGTTGGAATTGGCTCCCCCTGCCACCGCCTGCCGGTCGGTCAGATCGCTCAGGGGCAGGGTGTTGACGGCCCGCTGGTCATTCTGATCCCAGGCGCTCGATCCGACATACTGAATCAGAGCCACGATCCCAGGCTGCAGCTGCTGCTGGATACCCAGGCTGAATTGCGCAGTGCCCGGAGGTGGATAGTAGTAGTCGAGCGTGCCCAGGCTCGCCGGGAATACCGGATTGGAGGCCGTCGCATCATTGAGAGCGCTGGTGTGAGGATTGGTGAAGTACACATCGTTCGCCGTGGGCTGGTAAGCATACGGCGGGTTCGTGTCCGTGCCGTAGATATCGTTCCCCTGGACGCGTTCATAGAAGATGCCTGCGCCCCCGCGCAGCACCGTCTTGCCCGTGCCCAGCAGGTCGTAGGCGAACCCCAGTCGAGGCTGCCAGGTGAAATAGTCGTTCGTCACCAGTCCACGCGGGAAGCCGTTAACCCCCGGACGTCCGATCCCGTCCAGATAAAAGGGAACTGCAGCGTTCGTCGGGTTGGAGAATCCAGGACCGCTGGGGTTCAGCGTTCCCGTACTCGCACTTGGAACCTGCTCATCCGCCGTGTTGAACAGCGAGGGAACAAAATTCGCCGTCTCGTTTTCTTTGTTGTAGACATGCGGCAGCCCGTCATACCGCAGCCCCAGGTTCAGGGTCAACCGCGGCATCACGTGCCAGTTATCCAATCCGTAGAACGAATATGTGTTGTTGATCCAGTGGAACATGTCGATGATCTGCAGCTGCTTGAAGTTGTCGGCAAGTCCCAGCAGGAAGTTGATGTAGGCATCGCCGGAGAAATCCGTGCCGAAGCTGTAGTCTCCCTGCGTATCCGCCTGCTGTTGCTGGTTCTTGTCGCTGCGCATCCAGGCAAACCCGAACTTCAGGCTGTGTTTGCCCTTCGTCCACGAAAAGTCATCCCGTGGCTGATAGTCGAGGAAGGCGTTCTTCCACGGCCAGTAGTTGATCGTCCAGTTCGTCCCCATCGGCGAACCCAGATCCACTGAAGGCATCCGGTTCAGCAGGTTGTTCGCCGCCGGGAAGTACCCAGCCTGCGACCATCCCGACGGCTGAGCATAAATGCCCGCCGGCGTAATGTTGATGCTGTTGCCGTTCACGTTCAGGGAGGCCTCGTTCAGCAACGTCGGGGAGATCGTATAGGTCAGCTTGATCACCGAGCCCCACGTCGGGTTGCCGAACACGTCTCCCGTGGTCGGATAGGTATCGTTGCTCCACATGTCCGGGTAGATGGTCTGCGACATCTCATCGTGGATGAAATGTCCCATCAGATGCATCTTGTCCGTGATGTCATGATCGATGCGCACCACGTCTTCCCGCACATACGTCGGCTGACTGGGCGACGCCACATACTGCGGCGCTCCATTGGCCGCCGTGGAATTGGACGCTGGAATCGCGCCCGTCTTCATGAACAGAACCGCGTTCGGGTCCAGAAGGCTCGCCGGGATCACTCCGCCCGGAAACGAATTACCGGGGGTCAGACCAGCAGCTGTCTCCATGGCCGTGTAGGCGGCGTTATTAGGCAGGTTCGGCACGCAGGGCGCTGTCTGTCCTGCGTTGCAGGCCCCTGCGGCCGGCGATTCCGTGAAGCCGGTCGGCAAGGTGTAGGTGAAGTTTGCCGTGGACGTGGTCGGAATATCGCTCGCCGGCATGGTGTTGGCGGCGCTCGGAGTGGCTCCCGCAATATACCGGCGCCATTCTTCGCTGTAGAAGAAGAAGGTCCTGCTCCTGCTCCTCGGATAAATTCCCGGAATCACTACCGGCCCTCCGATGTCTCCGCCAAAAATATTCAGGCGCAGCTCCGGAGTCGGCGTATGCGACAGGTTGGAAAAGTAGTTGTCCGCGTCGAAATCGTCATTGCGATCGAATTCCCATACTCCGCCATGGAGATTCTTCGTGCCCGACTTCAGCGCCATCAAAATGGTGCCGCCCGACGCGATTCCATAGTCCGGCGCATAGTTGCTGTCCAGAGTCTGGAACTCCGCCAGCACGTCGGGAGAAGGCATCACATCCGGTTTCCCTCCGCTGCCGCGGTCGTACACTTCCCCGCCGTCCATCATCCAGTTGTTGTGGCCCGGGCGCGTGCCTTCGAAGCTGATGTCCTCGTTGCTGGCCTGCGCCGACACCCCGTTAAACGACGGGATATTCGCCGAAACCCCGGCGCCGATAGCGGCCAGAGAAAACATGTTGCGGCCGTCGATACCGGTGTCGGTCAGCTGCTGCCCGGTGATCAGGTTGCTGACTTCGTTGGTCTCCGTTTGCAGGTGCAGCGCATTCGCCTGCACCGTCACCGTCGTCGTGCTCGCGCCCAGTGAGAGAGTCACATCCTCACGCACCGTCGCGGCCACGTCCATGGTGATGCCGGTCTTGTCGTACGCCTCGAAGCCCGACGCCACCACCTTCAGGTTGTAAGTTCCGTTGTGCAGCGCCGGAAAATCGTACAGCCCCGCGCCGTTGGTCGTGCCAGCCCGCACCTCGGCCGTGCTGACGTTGGTTAGGGTGACTTTCGCATTGGGAACCACCGCGCCGCTTGGATCCTTGACGGTTCCCGTCAGCTCCGCATTCTCCTGCGCATTCGCCACAAAGGCCGTGCACAGGGCCACGGTGCTTAGACACAGCAGTCGTTTCCACATTGTCACTGAACACCTCCCTGCGTTCCTTCTTCGCGTGCAACCGGGTCAGCCAGTCAGATTTTTTTTCTTTAGTAAAGAGTTTTAGCTGACTCCTGGAGCCCGCACCGGAACGCGACAGTGGTTTATCACCCGCATCCCTCCACGGTCAACAGGTTCTTGGGAAAGGGACAGATAAATATAACTGATTGGTTAATATCAGTAATTATCTAGTTACTATATACTTATGTACCATGAGTACCCCTTTAGTACTGGGAGCGCTCCGCTCTGATCCCTCAATGCAATCTGTTACATGCGTCAAATCAAGAGAATCGGCGAATACAACGGGGCCGGGCCGTCTGCAATTTTCCTGCTGGGATGGCCGGGAGGCGAACCCTCGGCTGAGGGGGAAAAAAAATAGTTACTTTCGTTATGCCAGAACCCCAGAATCAACCGTTTTAGCGGCTTTTTCTTCCACCCGTTGCTGGGAGCGAGGGTCAATTCCCTCCCCATGGCGTCGCTTACGATTTCGGCGGGGATCGCTGCCTTCAGAACCGATGTTCCTCGTCATGGAGCAGCATCGCGCTCGCCGCCGATTCCCCGGCTTCCGCCGCTGCGCGCACCTTCGCGACCTTTAACCAGTTGTCCTTCGTCGGATGCTCCATGAAAAACGGCGGCAGCGGCATCACCAGATACCGGCTCAGCGCCTGCGCATACCCTTCATAGAGCTGCCGCAGTTCGTTCAACCGCACGCTGCTGTGCTCGTCGCGGCACACGCGCACCCCCGCCGAGCACAGCTTGTCGTAAATCAGCGCATAGTTATCCGCTGGCAGTCGATCCTGCCCGCTCTGCACCGGCTTCTGCGACAGGATCTGCGACAGGTCCACCAGCGCATGCCGCGCCATCGCAAAGGTCAGCTGCGCCTGCCGCGCGCTGTGCTCCTTCACGCTGGCAATCAGCACCGCGCACGTGTCCAGAATTGCCGTCAGCGCGCTCAGCCAGCTCTGATTCGTGTGCTGCGATCGAAAAAGACACAGCAGCGGATATGAAATATGGCTCTCCAGCAGCTCCGCCGACCACCGCTCCCACTCCTCCAGCAGCTCCACCAGCGCCGCGCTCCCGCCTTCGAATGAATGCCGCCTGATCAGCTCGCAGGCTGTTGGCGGCGATCCGGCCCGAGCGTCCAGCAGCGCAATATTCACTTCGCGCCGCGAGAACGCCCCGTACAGCACCGGGAAATAGCCGATCACCAGCGCCACGAATCCCAGCCCCATGCCCGATTCCAGCACCACCAGGCAGCGAACCGTTATGCTGTGCGGCACTACGTCGCCCAGCCCCAGCGTAAAGATCGTGGTCCCGCTCGCATACAGGTCCGTCACAAACGGATGACTATATCCGCGCGGATCGACGAACGGCGCGGGAAGACCGGAATAGATCAGCGCAAAACCCAGCACCAGCGCCCCGGCCCACGCCGCGATCAGGCCCACCAGCGACAGCGGCCCATAAAAGCTCAGCATCGTCTCCCGCTTGCGGTCGCGCCGCACTCGTCGCGCCGCCCATCTCCACGGCCTCCACGTGAAAATGTAGAAGAGCCGCGTCAGCCGGAAGCGCCCATTGGCGCGGCGCGGCAGAATGACCGTCTCAAACGCGTCCAGCAGCGCGGAAACCAGACACGCAAT
>JASHPM010000151.1 GCA_030038115.1 Acidobacteriaceae bacterium
ATCAGCGGATTCCTGCTGTCGAACAGCGGCGCGCTCACTGGCATCGCCGGCTCGCCGTTCTCCACGGGCACCGATCCCCAGGCAATGGTTGAGGACAACAGCAAGACCTACATCGCTGTCATCTGCGCGGGAGGCAGTCCCGATCTCGAGGTGTTTACTTTCAACGGCTCCACGCCCGGTGCGCTCGTCAAGTTCTCGACGGCCACAACCGGCACCGACCCCACCGACGCTTCCAGCATCGCCGCCACGCATTAAGGGGGCTGGCTGCGGAGCGCCGAACGCTGAACGCCGATCATGGTATGCTGGCCAGTTTTCTTCCCCATTTTTCTCCATGACCGATCCCAAGCCTCCCGATCTCCCCAAGTTGCGTAACCAACTCGCATCGAAGCTCGACCCCAAGGCACCGCGCGCCCGCAGCCACGCGCAAAAAATGGCCGCGCTGCTCGCGCAGATTCGCGAGCAGGAAGCGGAGCTGCGGACGGGCGGCGGCGCGAAGGCCATCGAAGCCCAGCACGCCAAACAGCGGCTGACGGCGCGCGAACGCATCGGCCTGCTGCTGGATTCGGGAACGAAATTCTTCGAGCTGGGCCTGTTCGCCGCCTTCGGCATGTATGAGGAGTGGGGCGGAGCACCCTCCGCCGGCGTGGTGACCGGCCTCGGCACGGTGGCGGGCCGGCTCTCGATGATCGTCGCCAACGACGCCACTGTGAAAGCCGGGGCCTTCTTCCCGATGACGGCGAAGAAGGTGCTGCGTGCCCAGCACATCGCCATGGAGAATCGGATTCCGACCCTTTACCTGGTCGATTCTTCGGGCATCTTTCTGCCGCTCCAGGAAGATGTCTTCCCCGATCAGGACGACTTCGGGCGCATCTTCCGCAATAACGCGGTCATGTCCGCGAGCGGCATCCCGCAGATTACCGCCATTATGGGCATGTGCGTCGCCGGCGGCGCGTATCTGCCGGTCATGACGGACCAGGTGCTGATGACGGAGGGCAGCGGGCTCTTTCTCGCGGGTCCGGCTCTGGTGCAGGCCGCCATCGGCCAAAAATATTCGGCCGAGGAATTAGGCGGCGCGACCATGCATGCGGAAATCTCGGGCACGGTGGATTTCAAAGAGCCCAACGATCATCTCTGCATCGCGCGGCTGCGCTCGCTGGTCTCCAAATGGGGCGATGCGGCCACCGCGCCTTTCAATCGCGCAGCTTTCGACGCCGAAGCAGACGCGCCGCTCTATGCCGCCGACGATCTGCACGCCTTGCTCGACCCTGATCCAGCGAGGGCGCCGGTGAACAGCTACGACATGCACGAAGTGATCGCGCGGATCGCCGACCGCTCGGAGTTCGACGAGTATCGCCCCGCCTATGGCCGGACGCTGTTGTGCGGTTATGCGCGCATCGGTGGCTACGCCGTGGGCATCGTGGCGAACCAAAAGCTGCCTCAGCCGCAAACCGGCCACTCCGGCGAGAAGCGCGTCGAGTTCGGCGGCGTGATCTACGCGGACAGCGCCGACAAGGCGGCGCGTTTCATCATGGATTGCAACCAAAACCTGATCCCGCTCATCTTCCTCCACGACGTGAACGGCTTCATGGTGGGCCGCGACGCGGAGTGGAGCGGGATCATCCGCTCGGGCGCAAAGATGGTGACCGCGGTCGCTAACTCCGTCGTCCCGAAGATTTCGGTCATCGTTGGCGGCTCGTTTGGAGCCGGCAATTACGCCATGTGCGGCAAAGCCTACGACCCGCGCTTCATTTTTGCGTGGCCCACCGCGCGCTATGCGGTGATGAGCGGCGATTCGGCAGCTGGCACGCTGGTGGAGATTCGCATCCGTCAGCTGGAGCGGGGCGGGCGGCAGCTCAGCGACCAGGAAAAGCAGGAGCTGGTTGCCTCCATCAAGGCCACCTACGAATCCCAGACGGACTGCCGTTACGCCGCTGCGCGTCTCTGGGTCGACGCCATCATCGATCCGGCGCAAACCCGCGACGCTCTGTTGCTGGCTCTGGAAGCGGTCTCCCTGAACCCCGACGTTCCGCGGTTCAATCCTGGCATTCTGCAAACGTGACTGAAGTCACGTCCGGATTTTCCCTGTTTTCTTGCCAATCGGGAGTATTCTCAAACCATGCCTTCATCTTCTGCTGCGACGTCGCGTAAGAAGCGCGGCGCACCGAAGACCTTCGCCCGCGGTTGGTGGAAGTCGCTGTGGCCGGTCCTGATCGGGATCATCATCACACCGTTTGCGGTGCGGCTGGCCAGCATCCTGGCTCTCGAAGGGCCGAAGGCATTCGCTTTGCTCTATCCCTGGGTCGATGTCCTCCGCAGCCGTGTCCTTCACTCTCCCGCCGATCTGGTCGGGCACGCGTGGGAGTACATGATGTATCTGCAGTTCCCCCTCTACGGTCTGCTCATGACTCTGACTTTTCGCGCCGGCAGGCATCTTCGGGCCATCATCATCGGGCTCAGCGTGCATTTTGTGGGTTTACTCCTGGTCATTGTGCTCGCCTGGCTCGGACAATTCCCACAATGACCGGCCTCCATCGACGAATCCTTCCATGACGCGCCACCGGATCCTCATGCGCATGCTGGTGACGCAACTCCGGCTGCGGTTTCTGGTGGTGCTGGTCGCCATGATCCTGCTCTGCATGGCGCTGACGTACGTGTTCCTCATCGCGTGGCACCGCCGCGGAGACACCTACGCTCTGGCCCTGGGAGCGCTCCTGAGTTTCTTCGCCTCCGTCATCACGGCTATGGTCACGCTGACCTACCTGCATGTCTCCCGGCGATCGCTCGCCGCCGCCGAGGCCGCCATCGCGCTGCAACGTGAGCAGTGGGAAGCACGCATCAACGTGCAGCCGCGCTTCTGGATGGGCATCCGCTCCGAGACCAGCGATCGCTTCGCGCACCGGCCGCTGACCATCACCTACCGCCGCGACCGCCCGGAGAACGGCGAGCACTACTACGACTCCATCGCGTGGCCGCAGGTCGTCGTCGACGTCTGGAATGACGCCGAGCGCTCCTTTCGCCTGGCCGGCTACCGGCTCTGGGTCCGCGATGAGGGCCACCTCGCCATCGAGCGCCCGCTCTCCGGATTCGTCGTGCCCCCCAACGAGCTCCGCTCCTTTCCTGTCACCCCGGAACTGGTGGCCCTCAGCGTGCGCCAGCGGGAATTTCAGGAACGCTATGAGCGTCCCCCCTGCGAGGAAAGCGTGATTGGCCTGCGTCTCCACTATTCCGATTGGCACGAGGACAACCGCTCCAGCCGGGATAGTTACTACTTGTTACTCACGCCGCCCCTTTCGAAGGAGTTGTGCATCCAACGTATCGAACGTAATGGCTGAGACCGCCCCCCAGTCCGACCGTCCCTTTTTCCTCCTGTTAACGCCGCTGCTGGCTGCGTCGCTGCCTTCGCTGATTTTCTGCGCGCTGGCCATCGTCCTGTGGATGCACGGTGTTCCTGCTAAGGCTCCGGCCATGTTCCACATGCCGACTCACAGCACCTGGGATCAGGTCCTCGATCTCCAGCTTAGCGTTTATCAGTGGGTTGCGCGCTGGAACTCCCCCGTTACCCTGGCGGCCACGGCGTTTTTTGTCTCGACTCTTCTGCTGCCTCGCTGGCGCCACTGGGCCCCGCTCGCCCTGATACCCTACGGCTTGCTGCTCTGCGCCGACTTCACCCTCCGCTGGCGCTGAAGCGCACATACGCTCGGATTCCGGGCCGAAATATTATCGTCCTAACGCGCCGCTTCCCATGACCGCCGTCAAGATCATCGAATGTCCCCGCGACGCCTGGCAGGGTCTGCCCAGGCCCATCCCCGCCGAGGTTAAGGCGGACTATCTGCGCACGCTGGTCGCCGCGGGCTTCCGCCACATCGACGCCGTCTCCTTCGTTTCGCCCCAGGCCGTGCCGCAGATGGCCGATGCCGAGCAGGTTCTCGCATATCTGGATCCGCCGGACGACGTGGAGATCATCGGCATCGTCGTCAACCAGAAAGGCGCGGCGCGCGCCGTGGAGAGCGGCGCCATCGCCACGCTCGGGTTTCCCTATTCCATCTCGCCTGCGTTCCTCCGCCGCAATCAGAACCAGACTCCCGAAGAGACCATCGAGGCACTCGATGCCGTCGGCCAGGCAGCCTTCCAGGCGGGCCTGGGTGTGGTCGTCTACATCTCGATGGCCTTCGGCAATCCCTATGATGATCCGTGGAGTATTGACGAGGTCGTCGCGGCGTGCGACCTGCTCACGGACTCTGGTATCACGCAGATTTCTCTCGCCGACACGGTGGGATTAGCCACTGGCGATCAAATCGCCACACTCGTTACGGCTGTGCTGGATTCTGTCGACGCGGCCATCGAAGTTGGCGTTCATCTGCATGCGCGCCCCGGAGATGTTGGCGCGAAAGTCGCCGCCGCGTATGGCGCCGGATGCCGTCGCTTCGATATGGCACTCGGCGGATTTGGCGGCTGCCCCTTCGCGCAGGATGCGCTCGTTGGCAACATCGCCACAGAACTGGCTCTCGCGGAACTGGAGCGCCTCGGCGCGGAGCTGCCTCGGCTGCACCGGCTCGACGGCCTGCGCGCGGCTGCCGCAGAGATCGAACGCAAATTTTCGCACGCTGTGCAATAGGGCTAAAGCAGCCTACGCCGCCATTCCCCCTTCGTCGGTTGCGGTTCCGGCTCCCTGGTCAATTGTGCCGCGCTTGCGCATCCATTTGCTCGAGCCGCAGGTCATGCACTGCCACGGATAAAGACCGAACAGCGCAAGAATCCGGCGCTGCCAGAATCCGCGGCGGGCAACACGCCCCAGCGTGAACTGGCCGCAGATGCGGCACTGCCCCA
>JASHPM010000152.1 GCA_030038115.1 Acidobacteriaceae bacterium
ATGCGCAGCTCGGCGACCATGGCGCGGCGCGCGACTGGACGCAGAACGCAATTGCCCACGGATATTCGCGGGCGGATATCGACAGCGCGCCCGACATGCAGGGCGTGGCGCCAACCGGGTATTAGCCGTCCAGGCGAAGCTGCGTCGCATGGCGCAACCACTACGCTTCCGCGACCGCAGCCAGATTCGCCTGAGACGATTAGTTGACACCGAGGTGCGGGTCGCGGCACTCGAGACGGCGATGCTGCGGATCGTGTGTGGCGACGGGCGCGCTGGGGTCGACGGTCATGAACTGCACTTCCAGCTTGTAGCGGCAGCCGACGGCTGCGCTTTTGGCCGTGGTGGTATCCCAGCTGGCGCCGAAGTTGAAGTCTTCCGCGTGAAATTCTCGCTGGAAAGGATGGGGCGGACACGGCTGCCCCGCTGCGTTGGTCTTGTTGATGGGCACCAGGCGGCGAACGCGGAAGGTGCGGCCGCTGCTGGACTGAAAGACGATGTGCTCGGCCATTTTGGCGGAGATGCACATGGGCTTGTGGTCGGTCATCTCCGGGGACGTAGCGTTGCCGTAGGCGCAGACGTCTTTGCGGGGCATGCGCTCGACGTCGAGAACGCATTTGCGGCCGTGGGTTCCGAGAGGCGCGTCCCACTTGCACAGATTCTCGACATCGGTGTCGGCGGCGCAGACCTGCACAACGTTGGAAGAGGCGGGCGCAGGCGCCGGGCCGGAAGCGTGCGCAGCGAGCGCGGCGGTGAGCAGTGCTGCAAACGCAGGAATAGCGATTTTCACGGTAATTCTCCTCGGGAATTGGAATTGGGCTGGTGCGGACGGCTGTGTACAAGTCCACGTTCTCAGAACATTTGAGGGAGGAGTGCAAGCATAGTGGGTTGAGGCGCGCGGCGCAAGTGGAGTGGAACGTCAGCCGAGGTAGCGGAGGTCGAGGACGGTGCAGTCGTCGTCGGCGGCGAGGGTGCCGGCGAAGCGTTCCACCTGCAGAAAGATGTCGTCGAGTGTGGCCTTTTCGAATTCGGGCAGGCCAAGGCGGGCCTCGCCAAAGAATTCGCCATCGGGGGCGGAGGCTTCTGTAACACCGTCGGTGACAATTAACACGCGATCGCCGGGCTGAAGCTGCACCGCGCCGGAGGAGAAAGGCGCGCCCTCGATGAGGCCGACGGGGAGATTCGATTCGGGAAGGCGCGAGCAGCCGCTGGAGTAGAGAAAAGGCGGCACGTGGCCGCAGTTGATGTATTCCAGATGGCCTTCGGGAGAGATGCGGAGGATAGCCATGGTCGCGTATTTTTCGACATTCTTGCCGCAGATATAGCGGTTGACGATCTCTGCAACTTTGACGAGGGGCTGGCGCGCGGCCAGCAGCGAATAGATGAGTCCCTGGAGGGTGGCGCCGAGAATGGCCGCCGAGATGCCCTTGCCGGAGATGTCGGCGACGATGACGGCGAGGGATTCGCCGTCCTCGACAATGTCGAAGAAGTCCCCGCCGACTTCGCGGCAGGGCACGGAGCGGCCGGCGACGGCGGCCCAGGAGAGCGTGGGCGGACGGACGCTCATGAGGCCGCGCTGAATGTCCGCGGCGATGCTCATTTCCTGGCGATAGGCGCGCTCGTGTTCCTCGGAGACGGCAAGCTGGGCGTTATCGATGAGAGCGGCGGCGTCGGTGGCGATGCTGCGCAACAGGTCGTTGTCGATTTGGGTGAGCGAGCCGGGTTTGAGGCGGCTGTCGAGATAGAGCAGGCCGAGGAGCTCGGCTTCGCGCGCGACCGAACCGGGGCGGCGCTTGCGCAGCGGGATGCAGATGACGGAGCGGATGCTGTGCGCAACCATGCTGGCGGAGCGGGTTTCAGGATCGGCGCTGAGGGTGTCGGTGACGATGAATTCGCTGGCGGTGCTGATGGCCTGGCGCATGGCGGCGTGGGAGAGGGTGGCCTCATCGGTAAGGGCTTCGCCGTTATTGTCGCGGCCGAGGGCGAGCTCCATCTCGCCAGCCTGGTTGCGCAAAAAGACGTAGCCGCGCTCCACCTGCGTGAGTTGCAGGGTGGTGTCGAGGAGCGCGGTGAGGATCTGGTCGACGGCGTTGGAGGTTTTGAGCTTGCGGGCCGATTCGAAAAACCAGCGCAGTTTTTCGAGGGCGTTGCCGGTGGCGCTGACTTCGGGAATCTGCTCGATGATGTCGCGAATCGTGGAGGTGTCTTGCACCTCTTCGGCGGTGATGCGGAAACTGGGGCCGTCGAGGGCGCCGAAGTGGACGGTGTCGTCTTCGCTGATGGATTGGCGTTCCGCAGCGGGCTTGCCATTGATAAAGGTGCCGTGGCGGCTGCCCTGATCGACGACGAAGCAGCCGCCGGCGTCGAGAATGATTTCCGCGTGGCGGCGCGAGACGTAAGGATGCGCGAGGACGAGATCGTTTTCCGGAAGGCGGCCAACCGTGAAAGGCGAGTGGGTGATGGCGCCGGTGCGACGGCTGGGGCCGTCCACGAGGACAAAGGAGACGGAGCCCGCGTTGGTGGACATTTGGCAGCGATTATAGACAGGGTGCGGGGAAAAAACAGCGCTCGGCGTTCGGCGTTCGGGGAAAAGCTGAAGAACAGCGTTCGCGGCTCAACGGGCGGAGATGAGGCGACGGCAGAAGAGGAGGCAGGCCGCGCAAATCATCAGGGAAACCGCAACCCAGAGCACATCGACGGCCTGGTGAGCGAACGGGGCAAAGCGAGTCGGCCAGTCCAGGCGGGGCGTGGAGAACTGGAACGACGAGGCGCGCAGGGTGCGCAGGAACCAGACGAAGGCGGCGACGACAGCCGTGATGACGACCGCCGCGGCGACGATGAGTCCGGCGAGGGCGCGCTTCCACGGGAAGGCGAGAGGCGCGGGCGCGGTGGCTTCGCGATGCACAGCGGTCATGACGGCCTCGGCGAAACCGGAGGAGGGGAGAATGCTGTCGCTGCCGGTGCCGAGCGCGCGGTCGAAGTCAGCGCCGGTGAGCTGCGAGTTGGCCGGATTGCGGTTCATGGAGTTCGAGCCTCCTTTTGATTCTGAGCGCCGGCGGGCGCCGATGTCGAGGCGTGGCGGGGACGGGAGAACTTGCTGCGGAGCAACTCACGTCCGCGGAACAGACGCGCCTTGACCGTGCCCTCCGGGATGCGGAGGGTGCGGGCGGCGGCGGGCACGTCGTGCTCGTGGAAATAGAAGAGGAGGACGGCGTCGCGGTATTTGGGCGGGAGGGCGAGAACGGCGCGACGGAGAGCTTCGTCCCGGCGGGCGTTGTCGAAAGCGGCACCGGAAATGCGGGGATCGGCCGGTTCGGCGATTTCGTCGAGCGAGAGCGGGGTAGCGGGAATGCG
>JASHPM010000153.1 GCA_030038115.1 Acidobacteriaceae bacterium
CAGCTACGAAATCCGCCCCGGCATCGGCTATCTCCACATCCGCCAGTTCCAGGAAACCACCGGCCGTGAATTCGACGATGCCATCGACAGCTTCGGCCCCGATCTCAAGGGTCTCGTCCTCGATCTACGCGGCAATCCCGGCGGCGTTCTCGTTGAAGCCGTCAGCGTCTGCGATCGCCTCCTCAAGCGCGGACAGATCATCGTCTCCCAGCGCGGCCGCGCCTTCCCCGAACAGGTTTATCGCGCCACCCACGGCAACGACGGCGAGAGTTTCCCCATCGTCGTCCTCGTCAACCGCGGCACCGCCTCCGCCGCTGAAATCGTCTCCGGCGCACTCCAGGATCACGACCGCGCCCTCATCGCCGGCGAAACCACCTTTGGCAAGGGCCTCGTCCAGACCGTCTACACCCTCTCCGACAACACCGGCCTCGCCCTCACCACCTATCACTACTTCACGCCCAGCGGCCGCCTCATCCAGCGTAACTACAACGGCGTCTCCCTCTACGACTACTACTACAACCACGATCAGCCCCAGGACGACAAGGACCGCGAGGTCAAGCTCACCGACTCCGGACGCACCGTTTATGGCGGCGGCGGCATTACTCCCGACATCAAAATCGACGCGCCCAAGTCCACACCCTTCCAGGACCTGCTCGCCGACCAGGACACCTTCCTCGGCTTCACTGAGGAGTATCTCGCCAACCGCACCGTCAACAAGGATTTCCAGGTTGACGACTCCGTCCTGAGCGATTTCAAAAAGTACCTGGCTTCGAAGAACTACGACTACACGCCGCAGGAATTTGAGGCCAGCCTCGACTGGGTGAAGATGAATGTGAAGTCCTCGATCTTTGAAACCCAGTTCGGCCTCACCTCCTCTCTCCGCGTCAAAGCCGACTGGGATCCCGAAATCCAGCAGGCTGTGGGCCTCATGCCCCAGGCCGCTCAGCTGGAACAACACGTTCAGCAGGTGCTGGCCCAAAAAGACGCCGCCCTCAACAAAGCTCCCGTCTCGCGATAATCTCAAAGCGCGACAGGCTCCTGGGGCCGGCGGTCAAAAGCGCCGGCCTTTTTCGTTTGCCCAGGAACCCTCCATCCCCCGCGTGCCAGACTGCTGACCACATCATGCCCGCCCATATCGTTTCGCGCCGCAGTTTTCTCGTCACTTCGGCTCGAGCAGCCGGGGCTTCGCTCCTGCCCCGCTCCGGCCTTCCGCCCGAAGCCTGGGCCGATCTGCCCATGCCCGCGGCCGGCGGTCCGCTCGAAAAGAACCTCGATACCCACATCACCGCGTATATGCCCGCGATGAACGCTCCCGGGCTAACCCTGGGCCTGACGGATCTGAACAAAACCCGCCGCATCGCCGGCTATGGCTACGCCAACGTCGACCAGCGTGCGCCCGTTGGCCCCGATCACCTCTATCAAATCGGCTCCATCACCAAGTCTTTCGCCGCCCTCGTCATCCTCCAGCTCCATGAAGAGGGCAAGCTCGACCTCCACAAGCCAGTCCTCGATTACCTTCCCGACCTGCCCATCCTCTGCGAATTCGGCCCCATCACCATCCACCATCTGCTCACGCACACCTCCGGCCTCCCCGACGACGATTCGATCTTTTCCGCCGATCCCGCCGCCCGCCTCGTGCAGGGCTTCGCGCCAGGGCAGCATTTCCACTACTGCAATGCCGGCTTCGACATTCTCGGCCTGCTTGCCAGTCACCTCGATGGCCGCCCGTGGCGGGTGCTCGTCGCCGAGCGCATCTTCAAGCCGCTCGGCATGGCCCAGACCCGGCCGGTGATCACGACCGCGGACCGCGACCGTTACGCCATCGGATACAAGTCTTTCTGGAATGATCAGATTTATCCTCGCCAGGGACGCCTGGCCCCGGCGCCGACGATCATCATGGACACCGCTTCGGGCTGCATCGCGTCCACGCCAGGCGATATGGCACGCTATGCGCGCATGCTCCTCAACCGGGGCGCGAGCGGAGCCGGGCGCATCGTCTCCGACGCGAGCTTCGCGCTCATGTCCACGCCCCACATCAAGGCCGAAGAGTTCAGCCCCACCGCCAGCTACGGCTATGGCATTGCCGTCGATACCCTCGACGGCCACAAGATCCTCCGCCACACCGGCGGCATGGTGGCCTTCGCATCGTCCATCCACGTCGACCTCGATGGCGGCGTCGCCTGCTTTGCTTCCATCAACGCCATGCAGGGGTATCGGCCCA
The DNA here is from genome assembly GCA_030038115.1 of Acidobacteriaceae bacterium. GTDB lineage: Bacteria > Acidobacteriota > Terriglobia > Terriglobales > Acidobacteriaceae > Palsa-343. The sequence goes on from JASHPM010000153.1 coordinate 2,222, forward strand.
CCGCCGTCACCGAATACGCGGTACGGCTCCTGCGCGCTGAGCGCGAATCGAAGCCGCTGCCCGCACCGCCGCCCATCGCCGATCCGCGCGACATCGACAACGCCAAAGACTACGCGGGAACCTACACCGCTGCCGACGGGCGGACGCTCACCTTCACGGCAGAAGGCAAACGCCTCTCGCTCGTCGACCTTCAGAATGGGGGCCAAAGTTCGATCGTCCTCCAGCATCGCGGTGGCGACCTCTTTAGCTCAACCGAGCCCGGAGTGTTGGCTCAGTGCTTCATCGTTTTTGGAAGAAAACCGGGGACCTCGGAAAGCAACTCCAAAGACGCACTGCAGCCTGTGGTCGAAGTCTCTTACGGTCCCGATTGGTACACCGTGCCCGCTTACGATGGTCCGCGCAGCTTTTCTGTCCCGCCGGAGCTTAGCCTTTACACCGGCCGCTACCACAGCGACGGCGCCTGGGGCGGCGATAGCTTTGTCCATGTTCTCAAAGGGCAGCTCCTCGCAGATGGCGAAGTACTGACCCCTGTTGGGAATCATCTCTTTCGCTCCGGCGAGGACTGGAACCCCGACCTCATCGAGTTCTTCCACATCTTTCAGGGAAAAGCCCAGGGGATGCGCGTCATCGGGGAGGATTTCTTCCGCGTAGATGTGGAATAGACCAGGTGACAGGTGACAGGTTACGGGTTACAGGTTGCGTCCGCCGGCGAAGCTGAAACCTGTTCTCTGTACCCTGCACCCTGTAACCTGGAACCTGTACCCTGCGCCCTGTACCCTGTACCCTGCTTTTGTGGACATCCGCTTCGCCGAAGAATCCGATCTCCCCGCTCTCACCGCCCTCATCAACAGGGCCTTCAAGGTCGAAGCGTTCTTTATCCTCCGCGACCGCCTCACCTCTGAAGAAGCCTGCGCGTTCTTCAGGAAAGGCCGCTTCCTCCTCGCTGAAGAAAATAGCGCACTCGCCGGAGTCGTCTACGTCGAGCTGCGCGGCGAGCGCAGCTACCTCGGCCTGCTCTCCGTTGATCCCTCGCTCCAGAAATCCGGCCTCGGCCGCCGCCTCATGGCCGCCGCCGAAGAATTCGCGCGCGAAATGGGCTCCCGCCACATGGACATCACCGTCGTGAACCTCCGCACCGAGCTACCGCCCTTTTATCGCAAGCTCGGCTACACCGAAGACGGCACCGCGCCGATTCGCCCGGAGATGGTCCCGCGCGTCACCCAGCCTTGCCATTTCATCAAAATGACCAAACCCCTCGGCAACGGCTGAGCGCTGGCTGAACGGGCGCCCAACACAGCCGGGCTTTCCTCTCAGATCTTCGCGAACCAGCTCGGGTCAAAGCTGACTTCCTCCACCATTCTGGTGCTCACACCGAGCTTGAGGCTCTTCAATAGATCACAAAACGAATCACCATCGATGAGGTCAATTGCCGGCGCGCCGTCACGCGTTGCCTCCTTTTTTGCCTCAGCCGTGAAGGTTCCAGTCGTGATGAACAGCCCCTTATCCGTGCGACCGACCATCGCCCCACGGAAGTCCCGAATTTCACTTGGCGAGACGCTTCTCTTGTATCTCTTACATTGAAAGTAAACTTGGAATGAAAGCAGCGCGAGGCGCAGCACACCAACGCCATCTACGCCGCCGTCGCCACTTCGTCCAGTCACTTCCACCTTTACGAACCCCGATTCGCGAAGGACGCGCTGCGCCAACCGCTCGAAGGCATCTGGCTTTAGCTGACTCGTCAAGACCGCCAACAGCCCATCCTTCCAATCCTTCGATTCCGGCGAAAGCTCTTCGGCGTCTTGGTAATCTTTCGGCTTTTTCCCCTTGTCAACTCTGTAGAGCTTCCTGACCTCAGCTGGAATTTGCTCAACCTCTTCTGCCGTAAGAGCCTTGCCCTTCTCTGTGATCGCCCACACCCCGTGGGTTGGATTTTCAAGTGCACCCGCCTTTCCGAGGTAGGTCTTTACCCACGCAAGACGGTAGCCCAGCTCAGTCAGGCGCTCAGTATGCATGATGTTCTGAACGGCGTCCGGAATGCGCTCCGACTCGATCACTTTATCCAGCAATTCGTCATTTGTTGCTGACCCGCCTAGCGCCTTGACTGCCTTCAGAGCGGGCCACATGAGTTTGTCGAAGTTTGGAACCTTTGGTTCAGATGGCATTCGATCTGCTCCGCCCCTTGAAACTCTAACCCGGTAACGATTCTTGCAGCTTGAGACGCGCCAGTCGAGGACCGAGCGTCACAAGATGAAGGTTACGGGCCAGCATAAACCCTTCCCCGAACTCCATCCGCCCGGAGATCGTCCCCCGCGTCACCCAACCCTGCCATTTCATCAAAATGACCAAACCCCTCGGATGAGGCCGAGCCCTTTTTGCCGGCTTGCTAACTTGCTAACTCGCTGACCCGCTGACCACGCGCCGAACGCCAGCGGAGCACCGGCCTCATTACCAGCAGCACCCCCAGCACCACCGTGATCGTCAGCGGAGTCTTCACGCCCGTCTTCACGCCCCACCAGTAATGAATCACACCGGCTGTAGCCGCCCCGTACGTCAGCCAGTGCAGCCGATTCCAGTTCTTCCCCCCCAGCTTCCGAATCGACCACGTCGTCGACGTAGCGGCAAGCGGCAACAGCATCAGCCACGCCGCCAGTCCCGCTGTAATAAATCGCCGCTGGCTGATGTCGTCCACCATCGCTGCCCAGCTGAACCCCGCATACAACCACACGTACGTCGTCAAATGCAGGCACGCGTAAAAAAACGCATACAGCCCCAGCATCCGCCGGAATCGCACCAGCCAGCTCAGTTTTGGAATCAGCCTTCGCACCGGCGTCACCGCCAGCGTGATCGTCAGCAGCCGCAGCGTTCCCCGCCCCGTAAAAAACGTCACCGTATGTGTCGGGTCGGGCCCCAGCGCCCCCGGATCCGTCGTCGCCGACAGATACAAATGCCACAGCAGCCACGCCACCGGCCCCAGACAAGCCGCATGCGCCGCCACTTTCAGCGCCACAATCCACCGCCTGCTCATGGATGAGCTTCGTCCCTCTTCAAAGTGAATCGTATTGGCTGCAGCCTGCAGCCCGCAGGCCTCTGCCGCTCATAGCTACAGGCTACCGGCTACAGGCTACCGGCTACAGGCTACCGGCTGCCTTCAGTAGTTCTTCTTCAAATCCATTCCCGCATACAGACTCGCCACCTGATCTTCGTATCCGTTGAACATCAGCGTCGGCTGCAGCTGTTTCCAGATCGGCGCGCCGATCACCCGCTCCCGCTTCTGGCTCCAGCGCGGATGATCCACATTCGGATTCACATTCGAGTAGAATCCGTACTCCTGCGGCGCCATGTCATTCCATGTCGTCGACGGCTGGCTCTTCACAAACTTCACCTTCACAATCGACTTCGCCGATTTGAAACCGTACTTCCACGGCACCACCACCCGCACCGGCGCGCCATCCTGATTCGGCAGCACCTCCCCATACAGCCCGAAGGTCAGCAGCGTCAGCGGATGCATCGCCTCATCCATCCGCAGCCCCTCCTGATAGGGCCACGAAATCCCCGCGCTCCACGGCAGCAGCTCCTGCTTTCGGTCCGCCAGCGAGTCAAACTGCACAAACTTCGCCGACGGCAGCGGATCGCACGCGCTGATGAATTCCGACAGCGAGTACCCGGCCCACGGAATCACCATGCTCCACGCCTCCACGCAGCGGAACCGGTACACCCGCTCCTCCATCGGCCGCAGCTTCAGCAGTGCGTCAATGTCGAACGTCTTCGGCTGCTTCACCAGCCCTTCCACCTGAATTGTCCACGGCCGCGTCCGCAGCGTTCCCGCATGTTCTGCCGGATCGCCCTTGTTCACCCCGAACTCATAAAAGTTGTTGTAGTGCGTGATGTCCTCCAGCGGCGTCAGCGTCAGCCCCGGCGTCGACAGCGGACTCTTCACCGTCGCCAGCGTCTCCGCCGCTTCCACGCCGCCCGGCTCCGCCAGACGCATCGCCCGCTCTCCGGCCATCGCCGCCATCCCCGCCGCCGCCGCGCCCGTCATAAACGCGCGCCGGTTCATGTACGTCTCCTTCGGCGTAATTTCCGAAGACGCTATGTCGCTCTTTTTCAGGATCAGCATCGCTCCTACTTTACCCCTCTGTTCATTCGACGCACCAGAACCACATCCGATTCTCGCTACCAGCTTCCAGCTTCCTGCTTCCACCTTCCTGCTACCAGCTTCCTGCTTCCAGCTCGTTGCCCCTGCTACTCTGGGTACGTCACCACCCCCCACTCTGGATCGATACCGATGCGGCGCACCGCCTCACTCCTCGTGTCTCTCGCCTGTCTCTGCCTCTCCATTCGCGCACAAGCCCAAACCCCCGCCCCCATCCCCGTCAAAGTCGTCATCGTCACTACCTTTGAAATCGGCAACGATACCGGCGACCGCCCCGGCGAATTCCAGTCCTGGGTTGAGCGTGAGCACCTCGACCGCGTCCTTACCTTTCCCGGCGGCGTCCACAACCTCCGCACCAACGCCGACGGCTCCATCCTCGGCATCGTCACCGGCATGACCATCGGCCCCGCCGCCACCTCCATCATGGCCCTCGGCCTCGATCCCCGCTTCGACCTCACCCACGCCTACTGGCTTCTTGCTGGCATCGCCGGCGTCGATCCCAACGTCGCCTCCCTGGGCTCCGCTGCCTGGGCCAAATGGATCGTCACCGACATCCGCCAGGAAATGGATCCGCGCGAGGCTCCCTCGGACTGGCCTTATGGCATCTTCGCCATCGGCGCGCTCCGCGCCGGCCAGCCGCCCGACCCCGCCCGCACCTGGGGCGCCGAACC
>JASHPM010000154.1 GCA_030038115.1 Acidobacteriaceae bacterium
GGCGAGCAGATCACCACCGCTTCGATTCCGGGGTCGGCAACCATCTCCTCGCCGCGGGAAAGAATGCGGGGGATATGGCAGCGTGCGGCAACCGCCTGCGCCGCCTGCGGTCTCAGGTCCGCAACCGCGGCCAGCTGCGCCTGGGGTACGCGGAAGGCCAGGGTTTCAGCGTGAACAGGGCCAATCCGCCCGGCTCCGATCAGTCCAAAGCGAAGTCTGCCACTCATGGATCGCTCACCGTCTCGGTTTGAGGTTGGAGGAGCCAGTTTAGTCGATGGGGCCGGGGCGAATCGAATCATTCACGGTTCTGCCGCAGCTGGATTGTCGCGAGTGCCCGCCTTCGCCCTAAGAAGTGCCTTGCATGGAGGGCGTTTGTATCGGCATCTCGCTCTGCTGGCGGCGAGCAGGGTGGTTGGGGTCGGTGAATTCGAGCAGTTCGATGGGCGCGCCGTTTTCCACGATGAACGCGACGCGGACGCCCTCCGATGGGCTGTTAGGAGGAATCAGGATTTCGCGGCCAGCGAGCTCGGAAGCCAGGTCGGCCACTTCAAACGCGACGTGCGGAATGTGCCGGACCAGATCGGGGACCGTTGCGTCCGCTTCGAAACGCATCCACTCCACGCCGAATTCGCTTTTCTCGTGGCTGACGACAAACACTTTCAGGTGTTTCAGGTGAGTCTCGCCAGGCTTCGCTTCAGTCGTGGGAATTCCGATGTGATGGTACCGGCGCATTGTTTTCGCTCTCCCTGAAATTGGCACAAATTCTACTTGAAACTCTTCGCCCAGGGTCGAAATACTCACTGACGGAGAGCGCCCTCTTTCCATTTCAGGCTTGACCAGCACACGACGTGATCCAGTCGCGGTTCCCAACGCAGAACAGCGAAGATGGTCGGCGCGAGAGATTCCGCAGCGAGGCAACGGGGACCCTCGTCACACCGCCTTCGGGGAACTCAGGCACCCGCGGAAAATTGGCCCGCGCCATGCCGTCAGCTGGCCGTTCTCCTTTGCGGTTTTCCTGGCCCGCCCGTACTCCACTGCACTGCACGACACATCAGCCAGGTTTACTTTTGCTGGCCCGCACTGGCCCCGCGCTGTCCCATGCACCAGCCAGGTTCACCCCACAGCAACAAGCTTGATACTTCCGTTATCCGATCGTCCAGACAAGTGACCTTTTTTCCCCTCCGAAGTACCATCGGAGTTTCGTTTTGGGAAATGACACACTCCAGATCTCCCCCTTGCTCACATCCTTACTTGCACGCGCACGATCTTGATGCCGTGCGGCCGGCTCGGCGTTCGCACACGCGTGGGGCCCGCTCGCGATCACCGCGTTAGGGTTCATGTCAGGGCGCTCCATCGCTGACCGTTCCTCCATTGCGCCCAATCGGCAATTCTGCCGGCCTACGACGCCGCCACTTCGTCGTCCACGTCGTCCAGCAACTCATCCGCCTCCCTGGACAGCAATCCCAGCGCCTGCCTTTCGAACAGGCGCCGGTAAATGCCGCCCGTTTTGCAAACCAAATCGTCGTGCCTGCCCTCTTCGACCACTTCTCCGCTTTCGAAGACGAGGATCCGGTCCAGCATCCGTACCGTCGCCAGCCGGTGCGCGATCACAATTGCCGTCCGTCCCGCAATCAGCCGCTGCATCGCCTCCTGGATCAGTGCCTCCGACTCCGAATCCAGACTCGACGTCGCTTCGTCCAGCACCAGCACCGGCGCATTCGCCAAAAAGGCGCGCGCCAGCGCCACTCTCTGCCGTTCGCCGCCCGAGAGCTTCACTCCGCGCTCACCCACCAGCGTGGCATAGCCCTTCGCCTGCCGCTCGATGAACTCGTGCGCGTTCGCCAGTCGCGCCGCCTCCTCAATCTCCCACGGCTTCGCGCCCGGCCTGCCATAAGAAATGTTCTCTGCCAGCGACCGATGAAACAGAATCGGCTCCTGCGGCACCAGCGCCAGCTGCGCGCGCAGCGAATCCTGCGTCACGTGCGCGATGTCCTGCCCGTCCACCAGGATCCTTCCGCCCGTCACGTCATAGAGCCGGTGCAGCAGCTTCACGAACGTCGTCTTGCCCGAGCCGGAATGTCCCACCAGACCGACCCGCTCGCCCGGCTCAATCCGAATCGAGAAGCCGCGGAACAAATGCTCCGTCTGCATCCCATAGCGGAACGTCACGCGCTCGAAAACAATCTCGCCCGCGCACACCCGGATCGGCCGCGCATCCGCCCGATCCGCCACGCCCAGCGGCAACGACTCGAACGCCACCATGTCCTCCATCTCGTTTACGCCGCGCTGCAGGTTCGCGATGTGCTGTCCCGTGTCGCGCAGATAGCCGTGCACGATGAAGTAGCTGGTCAGCACGAATGTCACGTCGCCGGCCGTCGCTCTTCCGCGCCACCACAGCCAGACCGCCGACCCCACCACCAGCGTCCGCAGCGCCAGCAGCGCCATCATCTGCGCGCCGCCGCTGTACGACGCCAACATCCACGTCCGCCGCGTGCGTAGTCCCCACTTCTCCAGCACTTTCCTGAGCCGGGAATCCTCCCGTCCCTCGGCCCCGAACGATTTCACCGCCGTGTTGCATGTGATTGCATCCGCCAGCGCGCCGCCCATCCTTGTGTCCTGCGCATTCGAGAGCCGCGCCGCCGGTGCAATCAACCCCAGCGACAATGCCACCGAGATCGCCACATATCCGAGCGCCCCGGCTCCCACCAGCACTCCCATCGCCGGCCAGCGCCAGCCCAGCAGCAGCGGACAACCGGCCAGCACCAGCAGCGCCGGCAGCAGCGCCAGCAGCAGCGTGTCGTCCATCATGTCCACGGCCCAGATGCCGCGCGTGATGCGCCGCACGATCGATCCCGCAAAATTGTTCGCGTGCCAGTCGGTCGAAAAGCGCTGCACTCGCCAGAAGGCGTCACTGGCCATGCGCCTCATCAGGCGCACCGTCAGCCGCACGATGCCCAGGAACGCGAGATACCGCGCCAAAGCCAGCACCGTTCCCAGCGTGGCCATTGCCACAATCGCATCAATCGCCGCATGCAGCGCGTGCGCACGCACCGCGCCGTGAGCCGCAACCGCATCCACCAGCCGGCCCGAATACACCGGCAACAGCAGATCGGCGCCCGTCGCAATCGTCATCGCCGCGGCTATGCCGGCCACGCACCACGCCTCGTGCCGCCAGTGACGCATCAGAAACGCAAGCACGTCGCGCACAACATTGCGATTCGTAGAATTTCGCTCAGCTAATCCGCTCATGCCATCCTCAACGGGCGCCGCCAAAGAGAACTCCACGGCTGGTGCCCCAGTTCGAAAAACGGAGACAGTTGTGATAACGAGAAAAGCGCCGGAGACAACTCCTCCGGGGAGGAGGTCTCGCTACGGCCTGCGCGTCAGATTCGAAATGCCGATGGAGTTAATGGAGGAAGCTGACGAGAAAGGCGCCGGGCCGCTGCGCTTTGGGGTCGCTGGACGAGTAATCGATCTTCATGGTCGCCTTCCTTTCGTCAAAGTAGATGCCCTAGCTTATCACGGCTTTCGACAAAGTCGAGGTATACGAAACCGAACAGACATGCGGCTTTTGTCCCGGCGTTTGCATTTTCCCGGAACTAATCCGTTGATTTCTGGAAACCAGGGTTCTCCGGCTACTGAGCGCTGCTTTTGAGCAGCTGCTCGATCTGCCCCGTCAATTCACTCTGCAACGGTTCGTTCTCGTCATAGCCGTCGTCTTCCATCCGGATGTGACCGCTCCTGTCGATGACCATCACGCAGGGCAGAGCGTCGATGCCCAGACTCCTCGCCAGCCCTGCGTTATCCAGCGCGACCGGCACATCCAGATGCTTCGCCTGCACCACGCCGCGAATCTTGTCCGGCGTATCGTCGTTCCACCCCGGATTCACCGCCAGAATCACCACGTCCTTGTTGGCCTCATACTGTCGGTGAACCTTGCTGATCGTCGGCATTTCTGCCATGCACGGTGCGCACCACGTTCCCCAGAAATCCAGCACCACCACGTGGCCCTTCAGCGAATCCAGTGTGACCGGGGTCCCATCCAGCATCGCCAGCGTGAATCCTGGCGCAGGTCGATCCATGGTTTTATATTCCGATCCCGCCGTCAGCCGCGGTATCGCATACTTCCCCGCTGCAAACAGCACGCCCGCCAGCACCAGCAATGTCGCCACACTCGCCAATCGCGGTCGTGCTTTCCAGAATTTCTGGGCCTGGGCGCCGGCGCAGCACACCAGAACGAGGAGACCGGCGTATGCCCACAGTGTCCGGCTCCCCGCGTGAGAGAATGCCGCCGCGACCGCGACTACCGGGATCAATGCGCCCACGCTCACCGCAATCCCTTCGATCCACGGATTCATCTTCGACCAGACAGCTCGCAGCACCGCCGCCAAAAAGAAAACCGCCGCCGCGATCGGCAGCACCATGTGCAACCTGATCATGTGAAACGGGACAACACAGATCAGAAGCACGATCAGCGTGCCGAACCCAACCGCCAGATCCAGCGCAATGCTCTTCAGTCGATCGATTGCGCCGCCGCTCGGTGGCCGTTCCGCTGATTCTGTGACTGGTCCGCCGGCTGGCTCGCTCGTTAACTCGGCTCTTCCCTCGCTCACGCCCTTCCCCGCTTTTCTACTCCCTACACCCTGCTCCCTGTTCCCTGTCCTGACTCCCTGTCTTCTTCAGTTGCCCGCAAGCCGCATAAATGTCCCGGCCCCGCGGACGCCGCACAAACGCCGGAACGCCCTGCTCCCGCAGCCGTGTCTGGAAGCGCGCCACGTCCTCCGCCTGCGGCGTTGTAAACGGCACATCCGGCCCCGGATTCCATGCAATCAGATTCACCTTCGCCGGAAACTGCGCCCGCCGCACCAGCTTCACCACCTCATCGGCGTGCTGGGGGCCGTCGTTCACGCCACCCAGCAGCACATACTCAAACGTCACTCGCTCCCGTGGACGCAGCGGCACCTGCCGCACCGCCTCCACCACTTCGCCGATGCTCCACTTCCGCGTCACCGGCATGATTCCCTCGCGAATCTTATCATTTGGCGCATTCAGCGAAATCGCCAGCTTCGGCCGCACCTTCTCCTGCGCAAAGCGCAAAATCCCCGGCACAATTCCCGACGTCGACACCGTCATCCGCGACTCCGCAATCTCCATCGGCCCGGCCAGCAGCCGCACCGCCGCCATAAACGCGTCGTAGTTCAGGAACGGCTCCCCCATCCCCATAAACACCAAATTGATTCGGTCCCTCCCCGATTCGGCCTCGTGCCGCTTCAGCACCGCTGCTACCTGCCCCGCAATCTCGCCCGCCGTCAAATTCCGAATCATCCCCAGCCGCGCCGTCAGGCAAAACTGGCAATTCACCGCGCACCCTATCTGGCTCGACACGCAAATCGTCGCTCTCGACCATTCCTTGCCGGCCCGCTCCTTTTTCGAATCGCCCTCGTTCGCAGGCGCCGAATCCCCCTCCTCGCCCCCGTCTCCCTCGGGCATCCACACCGTCTCCACCGTCTGCCTATCGTTCCCGGCAATCAGATACCGCTCCGTTCCGTCCACCGACCGAAACGTCTCCACAATCTGCGGCAATCCCACCCGAAATCCCGCGGCAGCCACCTGATCGCGCAGCTCTTTCGGCCAGGTCGTCACCTCCTGGATCTCCGCCACTTTCTGCCGATAAAGCGCCGTTTCCAGCTGGCGAATTCGGTACCTCAGTAACCCAAATCCCCTCAGCCTGTCGCTAAGCTCCTCATTCGAAAGGCCAAAAAGCCTCGCAGCGGGACCGGCACTTCCCGCGTCTAAGAGGGTGGTTAGTGTTTTCCCGCCGGTAGTCATCTATCAAACCGAGCATAGCGCATCTAAAATCGGTCGTAGAGTCCGGTTCCCGAACACCCCGCCTAAACCGAA
>JASHPM010000155.1 GCA_030038115.1 Acidobacteriaceae bacterium
GCAAGCGCAACAGTTTGCATCAAAGCGGGTTAACATTGAATATATCCGCCGGGCCCCCAGCTTTGCCTCAGGTTCACTCCTATGATGAGACCGCACCAATTCATGCGATCCGCCATAAAGGTCCTGCTGGCCGTCGCTTGCGCGATCTTCGCCTGCTCTTCGGCTCGCGCTGACGCGGCGCTCCTGCTCGAGGAGCCGTTCGGCGATTTCGGCGCGATGAATCCCACCGGCCACGCTTCCATTTATCTCAACCGCGTTTGCGCCGACACGCCCACCCACCTCCGCCCCTGCCGGGATGGAGAAATTGGCGTGGTCCTCAGCCGCTATCACCGCGTCGACGGGTATGACTGGCTCGCGATGCCGCTGCTCGCCTATTTGTACGCGGTGGACGACGCTTCGCAGATCCCGGACACGGCCACTCCGCGACTGGAGCTCAAGCTGCGCGACAGCTATCGTCGCGAGCACCTCGAGGACCTCGTTCCCGACGACCCAAAGCATGAGATCCCGCGCGGCGAGTGGATCCAGCTTCTGGGCGCTTCCTACGACCGCCGCATCTGGGGCTTCGAAGTGGCAACCACGCCCGCCCAGGACGACGATCTGATCGCGCGCTTCAACGGCCGCCGCAACGTCGCCCATTTCAATTTGTTCTTCAACAACTGCGCTAATTTTTCCCAGAAGATCCTCAACTTCTACTACCCGCACTCCATCCATCGCAACTTCATCGCCGACGCCGGCATGATGACCCCCAAGCAGGCCGCCAAATCGCTGGTGAAGTACAGCCGCCATCATCCCGGCACCGACATGTTCACCTTCGTCATCCCCCAGGTTCCCGGCTCCATTCCGCGCAGCACGCCCGTCGATGGCGTCGTCGAATCCCTGGTGAAATCGAAGAAATATGTCGTCCCGCTGGCCGTGCTCCATCCTTACGTCACCGGAACGTTGATCGCCGCGTACTTCAGCGATGGGCGCTTCCATCCTGACCCGCACGCCACCGTCTTCAATCCCGCAGTCGACGCGGAACCGAGCCCGGCCATGCGCTTCCAGTCGACCGCGGCCCTGGCTCCGGCCCTGCCAGTTCACGAGCAGACCATAACGCCGCCGTCCGCACCGTCGCCCACCGATCTGCCGTGGCGCTGAGCGGAACCTGAACGCTCCCCGCGGCGTTCGTCGCAAATCGGCGCCTGCTCACCACAAATCGGGCTGCCATGCCTGCAAGCTGGCCCTCCGGTCGCGTATGATCGCTAGTTTGCTCTCCGGAGGAATCGATGCGAAATCGCCTGTTGGCCGCCGCCGGTGGCCTGCTGTTTGCAATCGCTGTAACCTGCTCCGCCCAGACCGCGGCTCCCGCCGCTGATGCTCAGCAATTCAAGCCCATCCCGGGCTTCGACGCCTCCGCCATGGATACCTCGGCCGACCCCTGCGTTGACTTCTACCAGTTCGCCTGCGGCAACTTCGCCAAACTGCATCCCATTCCTTCTGATCTGCCCGCCTTCGACCAGTTCGGGAATCTCTACGAGTACAACACCCAGGTCCTGCACGAAATCGTCGAGAAGGCCGCTGCCGCTAATGGAACCCCCGGTTCGAACGAGCAAAAAATTGGCGATTATTACGCAAGCTGCATGGATACGGACGCGATCGAGAAGCGCGGCCTCGCCCCCATCCAGCCGGAACTGGATCGCATCGCCGCCCTCAAATCCAAACAGGAACTTCCCGCCCTCATCGCCCATCTCAATCGCATGGGCGTCGGCATCTTCTTCGATTACGGCTCCATGCAGGACTTCAAGGATGCGACGCGCGAAATTGCCTACATCGACCAGAGTGGCCTTGGCCTTCCTGAGAAGGACTACTACCTGCGCACCGACGACAAGAGCGTGGAAACCCGCAAGCAGTACGTGGCCCATCTCGCCAACGTGCTGAAGCTTCTCGGAGATTCGCCCGACGCCGCCCCGTCAGAGGCGCAGAAGATCATGGACTTCGAAACCGCCCTGGCCAAGGCCTCGCAGGGCAATGTCGAGCGTCGCGACCCCGCGAAGATCTACCACATGATGGCCCTCTCCAGCTTCTCCGCCACCGCGCCCGCCATCGACACCTCCCACTATATTGAGTGGATCGGCTCGCCTTCAGTTCAGGAAATCAATGTCGTCTCTCCCGATTTCTTTCCCGCCCTCAACAAGACCCTCGACCTGACCGATCTTTCCACCCTCCGCAATTACATGCGCGCTCACCTTGCCGACTCCTTCGCCATGCGCCTGCCCCATGCCTTTGACGCCGAGAACTTCGACTTTTATGGCAGAAAGCTGCAGGGAACTCCCGAACAGGAGGCCCGCTGGAAGCGCTGCGTCCAGGGCACGGATGGCTCCCTCGGCGAAGCCCTCGGCAAACTTTATGTCGCGCAATATTTCACTCCCGATATGAAAGATTCCACCCTGCGCATGGTCCATGACATCGAGGCCGCCATGGGCAAAGACATCGACGAAATCGACTGGATGAGCCCCGACACCAAAGTCAAGGCCAAGGAGAAGCTCCACGCCGTCGCCGACAAAATTGGTTATCCCGACAAGTGGCGCGACTACTCCAAACTCGACATCCACCCCGGCGATGCTCTGGGCAACGCCATGCGCTCCCGCGAATTCGAGACCGCCTATCAGCTCAATAAGATCGGCAAACCCGTCAATCGCGAGGAATGGCAAATGACCCCGCCCACCGTCAACGCCTACTACGACCCCTCCATGAACAACATCAACTTCCCCGCCGGCATTTTGCAGCCCGCCTTCTATGACAAGAATGCCAGCGACGCCACCAACTATGGACACATCGGCGCGGTTGTCGGCCACGAGCTTACCCATGGCTTCGACGATCAGGGCGCCAAGTTTGACGCCCAGGGCAACCTGCACGACTGGTGGACCCCGGAAGACGAGAAGAAATTTGAGGAAAGAACCGACTGCGTCGCCAATGAGTACAGCCAGTTCACGGCGGTCGACGACCTCAAAGTCAATGGCAAGCTGACCCTCGGCGAGAATACCGCCGACAATGGCGGCGCGCGTCTCGCCTTCATGGCGCTGATGGCGCGGGCAGCTCTCTCCGGAGCCCCTGCCGCTACCACCCCGGAACAGGCTTCCGAGCAGGCCGTGACGCCACAACAGCAATTCTTCATCGGATTCGCGCAGAACTGGTGCACCAACGAGCGGCCAGAGTATCTCCGCATGCTCGCCCAGGTGGACGTCCATTCTCCCGATGCCCTGCGCGTGCGCGGCGTAGTCGTTAACATGCCGGAGTTTGCCAGCGCGTTCGGGTGTAAGTCCGGCCAGCCAATGGCTCCTGCAAAAAGCTGTCGTGTGTGGTAACAAACCAATGGGTTTTGATGTTACCCACCGCACCTTAGTAGCATAGCCAGCGACTTAAGTAACTCTTTCATTGACATAATGGTAGTTATATTTAGAGCCTAACTAGCCCACTTTAGTGCCGCCTTTCGTTTATCAGGCGGGACCATTTATCCACCGTCACTTAGAGTTAGTCTCGGGGTGCGCCAACTGGCGCCAAAGGAACGTAACCCCATGACAAAGACTCTTCGTGTTGCCGCCCTCACCGCTGTTCTCGCCCTCACTGCAGCGCCGGTATTTGCCGATCCCGGCGGCAACGATCCTCCTCCTCCTCCCACCAATGGTAGCCAGGTTGTTACCACCAGCACTGTCGTTACCGCGATACTGACTGCTCTGGGCGCGTAGGCCTCGGCAAAAGGTCTGCTTCGCCGGCTCCCGCGAGCTTCCACCGCCCAGGCGGCGGAAGCTCGTGGTGTGTCGTATCTTATAGAGCAGGGGTGGCCCATGCACTATTCGCTGGTAGACACCATTCCGTGGGCTACGGGTTTCCTCCTGAATGTCACGCTGCTTTTCGTCGTGCTTTGGCGCAGGCGTCCGTTCCCCGTATTGGCCACCTGGATGGCCTTTCTGGCCACCCGCAGCCTCCTGCTGTTTGTTTTCTATCTTGCCGGCTCAAAGTACTGGTACACGCGTATTTATGTGGCCGGGCTCTTTGTTGACTTCGCCCTGCAGTTGGGGGTGGCCCTCGAAATCGCCCGCGTCGTGCTTCGGCCCACAGGAACCTGGGTGCAGGATGCCCGCCTTCGCTTTGCCGCCGGCGGAATCGCTGGCGCAGCGGTGGCAGCTCTGTTTGCATGGTGGGTCTCGCCCCCCGCCTCCAATGCCCGCCTTTTTTGGCAGATCCGCGGCGAGCTGTTTACCACTATGTTAATCTTCGAGCTATTGGTGGTGATGAGCCTTACAGCAAATCACCTGGGTCTGGGCTGGCGTAACCATGTGATGGCGGTTGGCCAGGCGCTAACTGCATGGAACAGCCTGGCCGTTGTCAAGGACGCCCTGCAGAGCTTCCTGGGTACCCAGCACCTGTATATACCCCTCGAAAGACTACGCGGAGGTATCTATGATCTCGCCATTTGCTGGATGATCGTACAACTTTGGAGGGATGAGCCCCGGCGCCAGACAATTTCTCCGGATTTGCACGAATATATTCTTGCACTCCACAAAAGAGTCGAGTACGATCTTGGCAGAATCGACGTTTGAGATTAGTGATGCCGTTATTCCGGGCTACCGGATTTTAACGGCCCGGAAGAAAGGCCATCGCCGTGTTGGCTTACCTCCTCCTGGGCGTACTCGTGGGTTGCCTGGTAGCAGCCGCCGTCAGGGCCCAGATATCGGCGCTGCGGGTTAACCGGCGTAGCTGGCAAGACTTAGTTTCCCGACTAAAGCGCATTGAGTTTGAACGTGTAACTTCTGTTGCGCGCGACTATCTCGAACCCAAAGAAGGACAGATCTCTCTCGAGCCGACCGATATGTGGCTGATGCTGGGCGGGCGCGAAGGGCTGCGCCGCATGCGCGAGAACGCCAGGCTCATGCTTCTCCTCGCCGCCCATGCCCAGCAGTGGAACTTCGACGAAGGCGTCATCGTCACCGAGCGCATGCGTCGCGACGCCCTTCGTCTGCGCCACTCCATTCGCCGTATCGAGTTCGCCCTGACCTTTCACTTCATTCTGCGCCGTTCCGCGACGCTCATTCCCTTCCACCTTCACGAAGCCGCATCCTCGTACTACCTCATGCGTCAGCGCCTGCTGGCTCTCTATCAGACCAGCCACGCCGGGCTCTATCCGAAGCTCGCCGAAGTTCTCTGATTCGCGGCTCTCTCGCTGCACCCTGCCTCTGACTCAAAATGGAACACAGGTTCGCGGTCCGCGCTCACGCCCGCAGTTTGCCGCCCAGCGCCTCCAGCGCGGCAACCACCTGCTGCGACCACCCCTGCACTTCTTCCTCGCGCAGCGTGCGCTCATACGACTGAAAGACCACTCCCAGCAGCAGCGAGTAGTGCCCGGCCGGCGCCAGCTTTCCTTTTGCGTCGCGCAGCACTTCCTTCGGCGCAAAGCTCCGCAGCTCCGGTATCCCCAGCCCCTCCATCGCACTCGCCACCGCGGCATAAAAAACCCTGTCGGGCAGAATCAGTGAAAAATCCCGCCGTACCGGCTGAAAACGGGACAACTCCTCCACCGCCGGCTGCTGCAACGCCTGCTTATAGAGCCGGTCCAGCCACATCTCCCCAAGCCAGATGGCCTGTTTTAGCTTCCGGCGATCGGCCTCCGCCGGATGAAGCTCCCCAAACCACCCGACCGTCGCTCCGTCCAGCACGGCCCGCACGCTGCGCCCCGGATGCAGCCACGCCGGCAGCAGCCCGGAAGCGGCAGGGAAGCAATCGAAATAGATGGTCCGCGCAGCAAATTTACGCAGAAGCCTCTCCACCGTGCCCTTCAGATCGTAAAAGTCGGCTGCCTGTTGACCAAACGCGTTCCCCGTCGCTCCCACCGCGATGGACGGCCGCTCGTCCACCCGATCCGCTCCGCCGCTGAACACCGTCCCCATCTCGAAAAGAGCCGCACCCTCCACGTCGCGGCTGATGTTCAGCGCCAGCATGTCCAGCATCCCCGGCAGCAGCGACGGCCGCAGCATGCCCGCCTCTTCGCTCAGCGGATTCCCAATCGCCACCGCCGAACCTGGCTCCCGCGCAAACAACGCCGCATCTTCCGCCCCGCAAAACGTCGAAGAAATCGCCTCGTTCCAGCCCAGCGCCAGCATCGTCCCGCGCACTGCGGCTTCTTTCTCCGCCCACGGCAGCTCCACTACGCTGCCCGCAAACGCCGGCAGAGTATTTTTGAAGCGGTTGTACCCGTAGACCCGCGCAATCTCCTCAATCAGGTCGATCTCGCGCTCCAGATCCAGCCGCCAGCTCGGCAGCGTCACGCGGTAGGCCCCGTCCGGCCTTCGGGATTCCTGCCCCCCTAAAGAGATTTCTCCCAGAACAGCGCGCGAAGGATCGAGATCCTGGCTTCGCGCGTCCACCGAGCCGTCACCCGACCCCACCCGCTCCTCAACGACGCAACCCAGCCGCGTCAGAATATTCACCGCCATCGGCGCTGTGATCCCTGCTGCGTCTTCCGTCGGTCCAAGGATCCGCCGCACCTCAACCATGCTGAAGCCGATGCTGGCGCGTTTTGCCGTCCGTTCCACCGCCTCCGGCACCACCACATCCACCAGTTCGCCCTCCGGATGCCCGCCCGCTTCCAGAATGATGCGGCTCACCAGCGCCGACGCCACCGGCGGCGCATTGAAATCCGCCCCGCGCTCAAAGCGATGCGACGCGTCGGTGTGCAGCAGATGCCGCTTCGAGCTGCGCCGCACCACGCCCGGATCGAACCACGCCGCTTCCACCAGGATGTTCTTCGTCTCCGGCGTGATCATCGTATCCCAGCCGCCCATCACCCCGGCCAGGCCGACCGCCTTCTTCTCGTCGGCGACCACCAGGTCGTCGGCATCGAGCGTGCGCTCCACTCCATCGAGCGTCCGCAGCTTCTCGCCCTTTCTTGCGCGGCGCACGATGATCCCCCCTGCAAGCTTGTCCAGATCGAAGACGTGCGTCGGCTGCCCCATCGCCAGCAGCACATAATTAGTCGCGTCGACAGCGTTCGCGATCGGCTTTTGCTCGAGAAGACGGAAGCGCTCTGCGACCATGCCGGTGGAGGCTGTGATCTTGACATCGCGCAGCACCCGCGCCGTAAATCGCCCGCACAGCTTCGGCTCTTCGATGGAGACAGGAAAAGCGCGGCCAGGAGTGGTGCGGCCAGGGATAGTACGGTCAGGAGAGGTGCGATCAGCCGGCAGCGTGGCGTCGAGGGCCATCAGCTCCAGCCCATAAATGGTCGCCGCCTCCCGCGCGATGCCGTAGTGATTCATCGCATCGACGCGATTCGTCGTGATGTCCATCTCGAACAGGGACCCATCCGCGCCCAGATCGAAGACGCCTTCCACCGCGATCCCGCGCAGCGTCAGATCGTCGGCCAGCTCTCGGTCGGAAACCGCGATGCCGGGAACGTAGGAGCGGAGCCATGAACTGAGAATCTTCATAGTTAGGTTCGCTCGACCGATTCTTCCGGGGGAATGCTCTCCGAAGTTGGCTCAGGCAAACCACGGAGACGACCAAACCAATCCGCGGGTACGAAGGCTGCCGCAGAGTAGCC
>JASHPM010000014.1 GCA_030038115.1 Acidobacteriaceae bacterium
AGCCCTGCTGATTGGCAAATCCTTGCCATTGCGTAAGTGAACAAAGGCGTTGCCGCATCGCGGAAGGTCGAACTCCACCACATGGTCCAGATTGACGATTGCGTTTCTGTGCACGCGAAGGAAGCGCTCCGGATCCAATTGCCTGTACATGTCTTTCATCGTCATTCTGTATTCGTACCTTGCGGTTTGTAGGTTCAGCCATAGCATGTTTCCGTGACTTTGAATCCACAATACGTCGCGGATTGATACTAAGACGATCTTGTCGCCTGCCCTGACTGTCATCCGGCTCAGGTGCTTCACAGGCACCGTGCTCGGAGCTTTTCCCAGGTCGTGGACCGAGTCGATTCGACGAGCAGAACCCGGCTCCATGGCCCCTGGCTGTGCAACGTCATCGGAGTGCTGCACACGCTCCGAAATTCCCCAGCGAGATCTTTCATGGTCCGAATATGGCGCCTTCCATCCATAGATGGTCATACCGCGACTCCGTTTGGACGATGGATTCAGTTCCTTTGCCTGGCCTTCGCTATCCGTCGAGCAACAGCACCTTCGAGACAATTACCCTTCCTCATGAGCACTTCGCCCGCTTGCCGTTCGCGGATCCTGACATGCTTCTGCCCGACCCTTACCGCTTCCGCTCATCACTTACTCCTGTGCCGGCTGAATCTCACCGCAGTTGTTATTGCAGAGACACAGGTTTGATCATCCCTCCTAACCATCAGACCCTCCGGCTGCTCTCTCCTCGGTGCACTGGGCGGTCGATGCATAAACACATTTGTTGGACGTACGAACCGGTTGGTATGTGTGCAACAAACAATATCACCTGCCTCCTTTGGCACCGATGCGATCAGCCCCGCCTGCGCTTACTCGGCGCGCGAAGAGAACTCAGCCAGCCCACGATATTTCTGATTCCCATATTCCACACCTTCACATCTTGAGCATTCTTTGCCAACACTTCGTAGCCTTCGACCATCGCGATCAGAAGGCTCGCAGTCTCTTCAGGAACCAGGTCGCGGCGGACTGTTCCCTGATGCTGCCCTCTCCGCAAAGCCGCGGCAATGCCCTCTTGCCAGGCATGGAAGATTCTCTCCAGTCGCTTGCGGAATTGTTCGTCGAGCTGCGACATCTCCTGGGTCAAATTGACCAGCGGACAACCGCCCTTTACGTCTTTTGGGCGAGCTGGTATGGCTTGTACAACCGCGATCAACGCATCGATAGGCTCCTTGTCCTTGCTCTGTTGCAGGGGAACCAACCACCTGTCACGCTGGAGTTTTGCGACAACCTCTTCGATAACGGCATGTCCCAGAGCTTCTTTGCTCTCGAAATGGTAATAGAGCGCTCCTTTGGTGACGTTGGCGGCGGCCAGAATTGCATCGAGCCCGGCACTCTGGAAGCCGTATCTGTAAACCTCGCGAGAAGCTGCCTGCAACAAGCGCTGTCGCGTGCGCTCAGGATCGCGCAGCCGTGGTGCTCTGCGGCTCAGAGTCTTACGTGCCAGCAACATACCGACCAGTATGTACTCTGGTTGAGAACGGTGTCAAGGGAAGGATGGGTATCTCGAGCTATTCGGCGCTGGTGTTCTCCCTCATGACCATGCTCGTAGCCATTCCCTTCGCGATCAAGGCCTTTAACTGGTCGACAACCTTGTACAAAGGCTCGATATCATTCGACACTCCCATGCTGTATGCGCCGGGTTTCATCGGCCTGTTCACCATCGGCGGATTGACCGGGATATTCTTTGCATCCATGGGCATGGATATTCACCTGACCGAGACCTACTTCGTTGTCGCCCATTTCCACTACGTCATGGTTGGGGGCATGGTCAGCGCGCTCATGGCGGGGTTGCATTTCTGGTGGCCCAAAATGACGGGAAGGATGTATCCGGAAGGCCTGGGAACGATTGCGGCTGTGATCCTGTTCATGGGATTCAACCTCACCTTCTTCCCGCAGTTCATTCTGGGCTACCTCGGCATGCCGCGGCGTTACTGGGCCTATCCTCCCGAATTCCAGGTGCTGAACGTCATGTCCAGCGCGGGCGCTTCGATTCTTGCCATCGGTTACGCGCTCCCCATTCTCTATCTGGTGTGGTCGCTCAGGTACGGAAAAATCGCCGGACCCAATCCATGGCGGGCAATCGGACTGGAGTGGACGGTGCAGTCGCCGCCGATTACGGATAACTTCGACGAGACGCCCATCGTCGATTACGAGGCGTACGACTACGCGCGAATCGGCCGCTCGGTCGAGGTCGCCGGGTAAAGCGGCCTGTTCTGAACAATCGTCGCGCATAAAGGCTTACGATGAGACCGGCAGCGAGCCTGCGAGCATCCGCACCCTGTCAACTCGCCTCCCGTCCTGAGGCCGACACTTACACAACGGAACCGTAAGCAAGGAAAGGCGCATAATCAGAACCCCGCAACAGAGGAGGAGCTGTCTATGCTCGAACTGCTGACCGTACGGATGGAACTTCCGGCTGAAACCAACATCGTTATTGGTCAATCGCACTTCATCAAGACAGT
>JASHPM010000156.1 GCA_030038115.1 Acidobacteriaceae bacterium
CCGGGTAAGCGGCCAGGACGTAGGTGTACGTGTCACCTGCGCGCAGCTTTTTTTGCTCGACGAGCAGCGAGGCAAGAGCGCCGGCACGTTCTTTGAAGAGGGTGTTGGGGAAGTCCGAGGCGACCGGCGGCCAACCGGGCTGTTCGATGCGGAGACGAAGGCCGCGGCATAAGGGCTCGCCACTGGCCGCTGCCCAAAGAGGAAGAACGGACGCGCTCTCATCTTCCACGCGGGTGGACAACAACCCACGCCGCTGAAAATGGAGACGCGTCCATTCCTGGAGAGGCTCCCAGTCGCACTCCGCGGACACGGTGCCGAGAAGGGCGCCGTCTTCGGAGAAGAGCGTGATGGAGAGCCGGTATGGGAAGGTCAGCATGGCTGTGTGGCCTCGCGCGCCTGCGGTTGTCAGCACAGTCCGGCGTCGATGTTGGGTTGCAGAGTGAGCCGGTCTTTGCGCTCGAGCGCATCGCCGATTCTCTCCGAGGCATGCAGGTGGCGACCCTCGCGTTCCAGGCGCGCCTGCCAGGCGAGCGGCGCACCGCTGGGGTCGTTGCGCGGCAAGTTCATTTTCGGAAGGACTTCGTTGATGAGTTCGCCGACAGTATTCGCAGTCGGCACGTTGGCGACAGAAAAAACCTTCTGTCCGGAGACATCACTGATTTCGAGTTCGATTTCATCGGCAAGTGCAGGGTTTCCCATGGTTCGTTCTCCTCTCATTCCGTTGGTTGGGGGTTCGAAGAAAACTCGCGAGCGCCGAGATAACAAAGGGCGGCGTCCTCGTCGAGCAGGAAGGCGACTTCACGCGCGCAGAGACGATAAGCGAGAGAGAGCACGCTCAAACCGTGACCGACCTCTTCAGGCGTGGAGGTGGCAGGCAGGCTCACCTGCAGCGCAAAGAGCTGGTGCTCGCTGGTCCTGGAGGCGCATGCACGCACCAGGCGCAAACTTCCGCAGGTGGTGAGCAGGAAGGCGGCAATGGCCTGCTGCGAGGTTCCCGCAGCGCGCGGGACGCGGGTGAGCTCAACAGCGAAGAAAACACCGTCGCCGCTAAAGCAGATGGTGGCGGGCGGCGCGGCGGGGGCATCGAGCTGAGCCGAGAAATCGCCGGACCCGCGTTCGGTGAAGGCCCAGCCGCTTTCGCGAATGCGCTCGGCGAAGCCGGTTGCGGCCGGGGCAGTGCGAAGGGGTTGTATATTGCTCTCCTCCGCATCGGGTGCAGACAGCAGCGGAAGAGCGAGATGGAATCCATGGAGAGCGGCGTGAATTCCGGCGAGGAGCTGCGCCTCATCGAGAACCGCGATATCGGCGCAGAGGCGGAGATCATTGCCGGAGCGGAGAGCAAGGCCGACGCCCGCCGGCAGCGAGGCGTTCCGGAAAAGAGCGCTCTCGATGAGCCCGGGACCTGTTTTGGTCGCTTGCTCAGTGCCGGCGGGCGTGCCGGGGGGGCAGTCCAGGTGAAGGAACCCTTCGGCCAGCGAGGCGCGAACGGGCATCAAGGCGCCGTTCTGTGCGACGCACTGCCACAGCCATGGACCCTGGGGCTGCACACCGGCGAAGCATCGACCGAGAGCATGGACCGCAACCGCCGCTGTTTCGCTGGCGAGCTTCATAGCGGCGTCACCTCGAGATCGAGACGTGCGCGCTTCAACGGCCGACGATCGATGGGAAAGCGGTCCAGGTTCCGGCGCGCCCACTGGCAGGCGGCCTTGTTGAGGGCATCGCCTTCTCTGGGGTTGAACTTCTGGTATGTGAGCATGTCGAAGAGCTGAAAGAGAATGTCAACGAGGGGAGTGCCGGCAGCGAGGCGGCCGACACAGACGAGCGGGAGATCGGCACTTATGTTGGGATGGAAAACGCCCGGAGTAAAAATGCGGAGCATTTCAAAAGTATCGGCACGCCGCAAATAATCCGGGGGCAGCCATATGCCGACGGCAAAGCCGCTGGCTTCGCGGATTTCGCCGTCGCGGTCGCGAACCAGGCCGCGACAGTGAAATTCGGCGATGAAGTGCGGCGGGATGACGGGCGCCATGTGAAGATCGAGGAGATCGCTGGACTGAGCCAGGGCCAGGCCCTCCTCACGCTGGCGGGCGAGGAAGCGCTCGTAGACAGGGTCCACGGCGCCGGGGGCGAAATCGCGCACGTCACTCATGCGGCCTCCACAATCTGCCGGTGACCTCGATGGCCGCTCACGATGTCGCCGGCGAGGATTGCGAGCTGGTCGAGGGTCAGGTGGAGGAACGGCGCGGCCAGAGTGGAGTCGAGATGGTCGAACGCGCCGAAGCCGGCCGAGGCCATGCGCCGGTCGCAGTTTGCGCAGCGCGCCTGGGGGCGGTTCAGACGGAGACCGAGGTTTTCGCGGCGGCCGCAACCTGGGCACACGAGCTCGGAGACGAAGCGATGGCCTTCGAGGCGCAGAGCGCCGAGCTCGCGCAGGGCCTGGGCGAGGGTGGTGGTGGAGGGAGAGGCAGGCCAGGGGTCGATGTGCCAGATGGCGTGGTCAAAGCGACACTCGCTGTTACGGCGCTCGCGGGTTGTCTGGACAACGTGATGCTCCGCGTCGAAGATCGCCTGGCGCGCGGGCGGGAGGGTTTCGCCACACAGGAAGCGGGCGAGCTCGAGCGCGACCAGAGAGCCGGCGAGGGCACCGAGCGCGGAGGAAGCGCCGGTGGGGAGGGCTGTCTGGCGCTCAGCACCGCAGAGATATTCCTGATCGAGGAGCGCGTAGTCGGCGGGATCCCAGGCGCACTCGAGACAGGGCGAGTCCGGCGCCGGTGTCCAGGTGGTGATGCGGGCAAGGTTCTGGCCGCCGAGAACACCGCAGTCGATCAAGGGCACGCCCAGCCGCCAGGCGATCTCACTGAGGTTTTGGCGGGCGGCTCGGCTGTCGAGACAGCTGATGAAGAGATCGCAGCGGAGAAGACCGCGGGGGACATCTTCGACGCGCGACTGGATGGGCGCGATGGCGAGGCCGGGACGGATGCGCGCCAGCCTGGCAGCCTGCGCGACCACCTTGGGGAGGCCGAGGTCGGCCGCGTCGATGTTCTGCACGGCGAGGTTTGCGGTTTCGTAAGAGTCGGGATCGATCAGGGTTAGGCGCGTCACAAGAGGGCTGCGCGCGATGTGAGGCAACAGATGCGAACCTGTATTGCCGCCCGCTCCGGCCACGACGATGTGAGCCGCTTCCATTTGCCTGTCCTCTTCGTCCTTCCTCTTCGTCAGTGCCGAGAGTCAGTCCTCGGGCATCCAGGAAAAACCAGCATCGAGCGCAGTGGTTTGTCCGCAGTAATCGCCGCACTCCGGGACATAGGTCCAACAGGGAGAATCGGCGGATTGATGGAACCAGAGTGCGCAGCGCGGGCAGCGTACAACGGGGACACCCACCGCGATGGGCAGGCGACAGCGACCGCAGCGGACCGCATGTTCCGGGTGCTCCGAGACGGGGAAGAAAACGACGGCAGCGAGCGACTCGGTAGAGAAATACATCCGGGATTCGGCACCAATGCGGATTTCGTCGCGATCGGAGAGAACGCGCAACCCGGCGACGGGCGGGCAGCCGTTCACGCTGGCTTTGGAACTGCGCGCGGCAACCAGCGCCCAGACGGGCGGCCCGCCAGCCTCTGCAGCGGTGAGCCAGGCAGGGCCGCAGCCGGCGAGGCGTTGCTCGCCGGCTGTTTCGCGGCTCTCCACATGGACTTCTTCATGCCGGGGAACGCGCAGCGAAGGGAGAGCGGCGAGATCGAATCGCTTTCCTTTCAGCTCCTGCGCTTCCCAGCCCTCAGCGCCATGAACCCAGAGATGCGCCATAGCTCCTCCGTCGCAGCATGGATTTAACCGCACCTCGAGACGGAAAAGTCGATCACTCTTCGCCGGCGCAACGCATGGCGAACCCAAAAAGGCTGAGAACAGAAACAGATGAGCGCGCGGAAGAGGACGCGCACAATCAACTGCAACCACTGCCAGTCACACTCGACAGAGGAGAGGGAAAGAAGTTGCAGACCGGCATGCGATTCAGGAGAGTTTTTCAAAAAAATTGTGTGGGATAATGCGGGCTACTTCGGAGACGTGTAATGGAACGGGAATCACGGGAACGGGAATCACGGATCGACTTCAAAAAACTCTGTCAGATTCTGAAGGCAAAGGAGGTGGGGACGAGGAAGCAAGGCTGGCTGGCGCTGCCCGGACGGCACGCGGCGCATGCGTTCAGTCAGACAGAGCTGAAGAAGCTGCGCGAGATGCTGCAGAACGAGGAGAACCTGGATTGCCGCACCAGCGGCATTATTCCCTTCGTGGAGGTGCTTCACGCGGCGGGAGGCGTGCCGCCAGCAGAGAAGCTTTCGGACTGGCTGTTCGAACCGTTCTGGCGGCAGCGCAGGGATGCGGCGGGGGCCAGTCATAAGGCTCTGGTCTTCAGCGCGTATGAGAAGGGCATTCGCGACGCGGAGGCGCAGATTGCCATTGCGCACCTGCTGCCTCCTTCGAGTTGGCACGATACCAGCTTCCGTCACGTCTCGCTGGAGCAACCCGAATGGGACGACACCGGAATCAGCCAGGCGCCCGCGGTGTGCTTCGTGGGCCGGCCGCTGATGTTCAGCCAGTGCAGCATGGTCGAACAGTTTCCGAAAGACCTTCGCTATTCGATTCTGCCGCCGGAGTCCGGCGACCCGGCGGATTTCTTCTGCGTGACCGAGAATCGCCCGAAAGCCGGCGCACTGCAGTTCCCGACGGCTCAGGACGGATCGCGGCGCACCGACCATGCGATCGTGCAGCGCTTCCCGATGGTGTTTGGCGGCCACAGCGTCACCGTGATCGTGGTGGCGGGCGCCAGCAGCCTGGGCACCGCGGGGGCGGCGCGGTGGGTTGCCAAATATGACTGGACGGAAAAGAACACGGTGGAGTTTGCGAGGGTGGCGGGCCTGAAGACCACGGGCCTGAAGACCATCGACAAGTCGACGCGCTTCGAGGCGCTGCTGGAAGTTTCCGCGGCTGTGCATGAGCCGGCGCGACCGTGGGAACCGAAATTCCACGTCAAAGCGCTGTTCCTGAACCGGAGCCGAAACCTTCTGAAAATTCCGTCCCGGATCACTCTGGGCACGGAGTCGGGACTCCTGACTCATGCCAGGGATGTCCGGTACCTGCTGTTTGACGAACACGAAATGGATTTCGGCGAGACCGATACGGCGGTGGTGATTGCTCTGCTGGTGAAATGTTGCCTCGAAAACACACGGGAGGTTCGCATCAGCGACCTGATGACGGACGCGCGCCTGTGGCCGGGCACGGTTCCGACCCCGCGCAGCAACAAGGTGTTCCTGAGCGATCATCTGCAGCGGCGCAGCCTGAACGGTTTGGTGGAGGTGGCAGCGCATTCGATCAGACTTGGAGGGTGCGAAGTGGAGGTGGTTCGCGTGGAATCGGCAGTGCCGGCACGGAGGCCGGCGGTTGGGGTTCAGCGCATGGCGCCTCCAACGAGTTCCAGGGCCGCCGCCGGCGCGAGGCGGCTTGATCGAAATAAATGAGTTAGATTTCCGGCTTCGCCTCCATTGCCCTGGGCGATTGACAGCGGTTACGAATCCGTTAAATTTCCCTACGCTGATCTTTCGAAACTGAGGCATGACGCACAGATTTCCACGATCTCTTGCCGGCTGCCGAAACCAGCGGAGGTTAAGATGAGTTCGATTCAACCAATCCACCTGGATGCCGAGTTGCTGACCAAGACCCTGAGCCGGTATCACCAGGATTTGCGGCGACTGCGCCGCACTCTGATCGCAGTTCTGGCGCGGCTGGACGCGGCCCAGATACTGGCGGATGAACTGGAAGCCAATCTGCTGTCGCTGGTAAAACTCTACAGCGGTCCCGAGGGCAGCGAGGCGGCGACGAGCATTGCACTGGGCCTGGGATCGTCGCGTCCAAAGGGGCTGGAGCCTGCACCGATAGCGCGAAGTCTCGACGTGATCCGGCGAACAGACGGATTCTTCGATGTGAGGATCGATTGCAGCGAAGACGCGGTGCGCCTGCCGCCGCAGCTCGGAAGTCTGCTGAAGTTTCTCGCGGAGGGTAAGAATCCCGACCCCCAGGAATCTGTTGTGGGGTGGCGGACGCGGGAGGAGATCGTCGCGCACCTGAAGTCGCTCAGGACGAAAGCCGACAAGTCCCGCGGCAAAGAGGAAGGCTCGCCGGACAGGAAAGAAGAAGAGCCGAAGATCGATCCTTCCCTCCCCAGCAAACTCGTCTATCTGCTGCGGGAGAGGCTTGGCAGGCACGGCCGGCTGGTGGAGTCGAACCGGCAAAAAGGCTGGCGATTTTCCCTGCGAAGCGGGGACGCGGGGAACGTGGTGCAAACGCGGCTCGCGGAGCGCGGCAAACGCGCGGGCACAGGGAGACGCGCGAAGCCGCAGTCTGCTCCCAGGCCGGCGACGGGCGACTAACAGCGGCCGCGAGCGACCGAGAAGCCGGAAGGCACGTCATGGCGGCCTCACGGCTTCAGAACGGCCGCGCCAAGCAGGCCGACGCCGAGTAGTACACTGGCTACCGCTCCTCCGAAAAATATCGAGACTCGCCACAGGAGGCACTCGTGATTCTGATTACGGGTGACGTTGTTCTGGATCACACCGTCTATGCCGGGCAACGTTCCGAGCCGATCTCGGCCGAAAGCACGGGGATGATCTACCGAGAGGTACTGGGCGGCGCGTGGCTCACGTGCGGCATCCTCGCAGCCCTCAGAGACACAGCCGCAGCTTCCGGCGCGGCGCCGGTGGTTGACGAGATCGTCTTTGGACTGGACGGCGACAAAGAGAAACTGCGGCACGCGCGCCCGTTCAACTACGGCTCGGTTTGGAAGCTGTTCGAGGAGACCGGGAAAAAGCCGACCTGGCGCATGGAGATGAGCCTGGGCTATGGCGCGAGCCAGGACGGCGATTATCCGGCCTCGCCCGCGCCCGGCTCGCGGGAGCGGGTCCCGGAAGTGCTGGTGATCGATGACGGGGGACTGGGCTTTCGCAACCCGCAGGCGAAGGGATGCTGGCCGGTGTGGCTATCCGGGGAAGAGCGTCCGGCGGGCCTCGAGTGGATCATCCTGAAGCTGTCGCGGCCGCTTGCCCGGGGTGAGCTGTGGCTGAACCTGATGCGTGAATCATGGCGGAAGCGGCTGATCGTGATAGTCAGCGCCGATCAGCTGCGCAGCGAGGGTCTGCGCGTGGAGGGGGGATTATCGTGGGAGACGTCGGTGGACGACATTGTCGATGAGCTGCACGGCAACCGCGCACTCCATGAACTGGTGCTGAGCCGCCACCTGGTGGTGACGATGAGGAGCGACGCCGCACTATGGCTGGATCAGCCGGGCGATGAAAAAGCGGAACAGCGCCAGCTGGTGTTCGACAGGAAACTGTGCGAGGGGGAATTCGAGCAGAAACATAAAGAGTGGAAGGCATACGGATATCAGTCGGCGGCAGCAGCGGCGCTCGCGTGGTTCATTGCGGAGGCTCTCGGGAAGAAGCGCGCCGGCAGGGACCCGTCTCCGGCGGAAGACATCGACCTGACGCTCGCGCTAACGGTGGGACTTTCGGGAAAGAGATACCTGCTGGAGCACGGACACGGCGAGGCTCAGGACGATCCACGGTTTCCATACGAGGGCCTGGCGAAACATCTGCTGAGAGAGCAGGACGCGGTTGTGCGGCGAGCGGGTGCAGCCACGTACGCGGTGGCCGAAGCGCGCCGGGCAACGGGGGAGCGGGAAGAATCCGGGGCTGCCAGCCGCTGGACCATCCTGGGGCAGGTTTCGCCGTGGCATTTTTCGCGGCAACCGAAGGTGGTCTCCCTGGAGCCTGCGCGCCGGGTGGCGGTGCGGGGGCCCGATGCACTGCCAGGCGTACCCTGTGCGACATTCGGAAAGCTGCAGACCTTCGATCGGCACGAGATCGATTCGCTGCGCTCGCTACGGCAGCTGATGCTGCTGTATCGCGACAACCCCAGCCAGAAGAAGCCTCTGTGCCTGGGAGTCTTCGGATCGCCGGGATCCGGCAAATCTTTCGGTCTGAAGCAAATCGCGAAGGGCGTGTTTGGAGCGGAAAGCGCCATCCTCGAATTCAACCTTTCGCAATTCCGCGAGACCGACCTGTTTGGAGCGTTTCATCAGGTCAGAGACAGCGTCCTGGGCGGCGCCACGCCGGTTGTTTTCTGGGACGAGTTCGACTCGAACAACTATGACTGGCTGAAATACTTCCTTGCTCCCATGCAGGACGGCACCTTTCAGGAGGGGCAGATCACGCATTCGGTGGGAAGGGCGGTGTTTGTTTTTGCGGGCGGAGTGAATGACACGTTTCAGGCGTTCTCTGCACCGAGCACGGAGAAAAAGGGGGACTTCCTGCTGAAGAAGGGTCCGGACTTCATCAGCCGGCTGTCAGCGTATCTGAACATTGCGGGGCCGAATCCGCGCGGCGCTGCCCCGGAAGGCGACGGGGATGTCGAGTATCCGGTGCGGCGGGCGATGGTGATCCGGATTGCGCTGGGGCTGGGTGACCGTGAACTGCAGATCGAGCGGGGATTGTTAACGGCTTTGCTGGGAGCGCGCAGATACCGCAACGGCGCGCGCTCGCTGGAGAAACTGGTCACATACATCCGGGACAGCGGCGGCTTCCCCCTGCGCCACGCCTTTCTGCCTCCCGACCAGATCCTTGCCCTTCTGGTGGAAGATGCGGGCGAATTTCATCGGCTGATCCGCAGGTACGGCGCGTTCTACGCAGAGGCCGATCTGCTGGCGCCAGTCATACACGAGGACTGGATGTCCAGGCTGCGGGAAGAGGAGCGGAGGACGAACAAGAACGCTGTGCCATGGGCTGAGCTTTCCGCCGATGTGAGGGATTCGAATGTGGCGGCGGCGTTGAGGATTCCGTTCATCCTTGAACTGGCCGGGCTGGCGCTGGAGGAAGGGGTGGGCGATTCGCCCGATTTCGACGCAGCCGTGGAAAACCACATGGAGACGATGGCGGCAGCCGAACATGGAGGCTGGGAAGAGCAGAGGCGAATGGACGGCTGGACGTACTCGGCCCGGCGCGTGGACGAGGCGCTGCGCCACGATCTTCTGCGCCCCTACGACTCTCTGACCGACGAGGAGAAAGAGAAGGATCGCAACACGATTCGGAGATACCCGGAATACGCACGACTGGCGGGATTCAGGATTGTGCGCAAAGCGCAGGATGCTTCACTGCCCACCTGAGATTTGCGGGCTGTACCAGAGGCAACGCCAGCGTATAGCTGGCGGCGCGAGGCTGATAAGCTGTTCGCAACCAATCTCAGGGAGCCAATGCAGATGCCGATTCGCGGCGTGGTATTCAGTCTGTCCCAGCCACCAGTGAGAATCGACGTTGACTCCCCAGGCAAGCTGCGCGGTGCGGTGGGGAAAAAACATCTCCCCGCCACTGTGGTTGTGGGCGCGAGAGACCTGGCAGTGCTGGGTCAATGCGCCGAGTTGTTCATGAACCGGCGCCAGAAGGATGCCCGCAAGGGGCTATCGAAGATCCTTCTCGGACAGCGCGATCGCATTCCTTATCTCGATGCGCCGTTCACCTCCGCGGGGCGCATGAGGCAATCCGTCGAGGCATTACTGAGAAACGCCGAGCAGTCGGCAGAATACGGAATCTACGTTCTTGGGCTGGAAGGGCGACTCTTCGAGAGGGTGTGGACGGGAGCGGTGGATGGCGAGCCACCCACTGCGCGGGCCGGGAGCTCGACCGAATTGTCGAGCCTGCTGCCTGAGCTGCCGGGCGAGGAGTGGGTGAGCAAGCGCTTTTGGGGTGAATCGGAAGCTTGCCACCTGGTGCGACAACTGATCCTGCGCGCGGCGCCCATTGACGATCCAGTGCTCATCCTGGGTGAAACGGGAACCGGGAAGGGCGTAGCGGCGGAAGCGATCCATGACCTGGGGCGGCGCGGTAAGCCGCTGGTGACGGTGAACTGCGCGGCCATTCCCGACGAGTTATTCGAGTCGGAGGTCTTCGGCTATGAGCCGGGCGCGTTTTCCGGGGCGCTGAAGGCGGGTAAGGTGGGCCTGTGGGAGCTGGCCCGCGACGGCACTTTGTTTCTGGATGAGATTGGCGACCTGAGGCTCGATCATCAGACCAAGATTCTGCACACGCTGCAGACGGGAATCATACGGCGGCTGGGCAGCGTAAGGGATATCAGGGTTTTGGCGCGCGTGATTGCGGCCACCAATCGCAACCTGTACAGCATGGTGGAGACGGGCAAGTTCCGCGACGATCTTTACTATCGGTTGCGACAGTTTGTGATCATCACGCCGGATCTGCGAGACGATGCGCAGAATTTGATACTGATTGCGCAGCAACTGTGGCATGAGATCACGAAATCCGAGGTTCGGCTGCCGAGAGAGATTGTGGAGGAACTGGGCCGCCATCGCTGGCCGGGGAACATCCGGGAGCTGCGTTCGGTACTTAGCTCGCTGAACAATTTCTTCGGGAGCAAAGACGTGCGCCGGGAGCACCTGAGCGCGGTGTTTCAGCATTTTGGGCTGGTGGCAGGGTACGGACAACGCCAACCCGGAGCGGGTGAGCCGGGCGGCCTGCAGCTGGAGTGCCTGAAAAACCTGCGCCGCGCCGACGATGCAATCCGGGCCTGCGAACAGGCGCTGAAACCGGTGGCGAAAGGCGGGGCGCTTACTCCGCAGCTGCGGGACTCGCTGACCCGAATTCGAGTGGAAATGCGCACGCTCATGCGGGATCGTCTGTGCTTTGGCAGCGCGGAGACGTGGCGCGCGGTTTCGCGCGTGGAGGAAGACCTGGGCCGCATCCTGGACCTCCCCACCGGAGATACACGCGCCGCTTCGCGCTTCCGCCGAACCGTGCTGGTCCCGGACATCGATCGGGCGATCTCCCGGCTGTTCGACGAGAACAAGAAGATGATGGAAATGCCCCGCGACGGCGCCGCGGGGCGGTAAATCGAAGCGGCGGATACCGTTCGCCGGAACGAGAAGCGCGAGTCACGAATCGGACTTTTACGCTCGGCATCCGCGGCGTAGAATTCCTGACAGTTTCACTTCCACCGATGGTGCCGTCCCCAGGGTGCTGTCCCATGAACTGCGAGGGACGGGTCAACGAATGAAGCTGTTCCTATCTTACAAATTCGCGAATCAGCAATTCGTGGAGCTGGTTTACTACGCCCTGTCCAGACAGGGTCTCGAGCCCTTCTACTGGCCGCGGCACGGTCAGGCGCAACCACTGAACACGGAACTTCGAGAGTCCATCGATGCCGCCGACGGCATGATCGCATTTCTGGGCGCGGAGTGGGGTGGAACACAGGAGAGGGAGATCGAGTATTTTCTGGCGAACCGGAATGGCCGGCCTTTTGTGGCCGTCCAGCTTCTGCCGCAGTTACCGAAAGATGCACAAATGCCTCTCTCAAGCTGGGGCAAGACCCCGGTTGAGGGCCTGGATTACAACGGGGCAAAGGAGCTTTCGAAAAAAATTGTGCACCTGCTGGGCCGGCCCTGGGTTCCCGAGGACGGCTTGCCGAATCGTTACATCGTCGCCTACGAAAAAAAATTCCTCGAGGAACTCCGCGACAACAGGGAGGAGCGGCTCCGCGAGCTGCGCATGGAATGCGGCTGGACAGGATGGCCCGGCGTGATCCGCAAAGAGGCCACGCACGAAAACCCCGTCCGCGACAAGAGCATTGGCATCCTCTCAGACGGCACCGATGGAGTTCTGCTGGATGCGCGCGCCAGCCTGGAGGGCGCCGAGCTGAAAAGCGCCATCACCTTGCCGGAAGCACGGCCACGTACGCATCTCCGCTACCCGCTGCATGAGGGCGATGTGCTCCGCGTCGCCATACTGGTTTCCGGAGGCATCGCTCCGGGAATCAATGCGCTCATCGACGGCATCGTCTCCCGGCATACGTTGTATTCCCGTTACCAGATGCCGACACTTCCTCATTGCCTGGAGATCTTCGGCTATCGCGAGGGCTTCAGGGCGCTTTTTCAACCGGGTGTCAACCCGCAAAGGCTCACTCCGGACGCGGTTCGCGCCACCGTCGAGAACGGAGGCTCCTGTCTCGGCACCTCACGCATCGACGACCTTTTGCCCGGCAGGGAGGACCGCGACGAGAAGCTGAGAACCGCCGTGGGAAAACTCCGCGGTGACGGGATCAACATTCTCTATGTCATCGGTGGCGACGGCAGCATGAGTTGCGCCCACGCCCTTTGGCATTATGCCCGCCAGATGCGATATGAGCTTTCCGTGGTGGGAATACCGAAGGCCATGGACAACGACATCCTGTGGGTGTGGCAGTCGTTCGGATTCCTCTCCGCGGTGGAGGAAGCGCGTCAGGCGATCCTGCACATGCACACCGAGGTCTCCTCCAATCCTCGTGTCGGCATCATCCAGCTTTTCGGATCCGACTCCGGCTTTGTGGCCAGCCATGCCGGCTACAGCACCGCCTGCGACCTGGTGCTGATCCCCGAAGATCCAATGTCGATGGACCAGATTTTCGACCACGTGAGCCATAAGCTGAGGCAACGGTATGGAAACGGGCTGACTAACACCTGCCCCTACGCAGTCGTGGTGATGGCCGAGACCGCTTTGCCCAGCGATGCGGACCGCTACTTAACCAACCCACGCGTCGGTCTTACCGGGGATGAACGGGACGGAGTGGAAGCATTTCTCCGCCAGGACCGGCGAGTTCGGGGCCAGACGCCGGACGAACTCCGTACCGCGGGGCTGAAGATCGTCTCGAAAGTCCTTGAGGAAAAGATTCAGAGGACGCTGACGCCGCATGATTACTGGAGCCACTTTCGCGTTATCACCAACGAGCCTCGCCATCTTATCCGGTCGATTCCGCCCAGCGTCACCGACGTGATCTTCGGGGAGCGGCTGGGATCTCTCGCGGTGGACAATGCCATGGCGGGATACACCGACTTTATGGTGAGCCAATGGCTGACGGAGTTCATCCTTGTGCCTCTTCCCCTGGTGGTTCTGGGCCGCAAGCGAGTGTCGACGGATGGCATCTTCTGGAAATCTGTACTGGCCAAGACGCAGCAGCGCGCTGCCGCAGCGCCGGCTCATATTCCGGTAAATCAACTCTGACCACCTGAATTCAACCGGAGTGACACTCTAACTCGACGGATAAGTCAACCGCGGATTATTCTAACTCCTTGAAAGCTCGTGCCGGCAGCTGTGGCATGCAATCTGCATAACCATCGGTGGCGGCCGGAGCCGTTGAACGAGCCCGGCGCAAGGTGAGCCGATGGCGGGGGAAAGTTCGCAGGCGTGTCCACGATTTAATGTTGGCGCAACAGCACGCTACTGGCTGCACGAGTTGCGACTGATTCGGAGCTGCCTCGACGGCCAGGTTGACAGACTCGACCGCCTGGAGCGCGAGCTGGTGGTCTTGATCCAATCCCACAAAGTGAGCCCTAACCATCCTGTCATCATCGGCGACGATCCGATCGCCTACAATCTCAGCTTTCACCGGCGCGGCGACGGTTCCGCGACCGTGTCCATCGATGGCGGCGTGAAGTTTGTGCTCGCGCCCCAGCTCGCGGAAGTCTTCCAGTTCATTGCGTCCGGCAAGACGGATCCCGGGGGCCTGGATCCGCTGGTGGGCTGGCGATCGAGGACGGAGATCGCTGCTCTGCTGGAACGCTTCTCACACCGGGCAGTCAACATCTCCTATGTCAATAATCTTGTCCATCGGCTGAGGAAGGTTCTGCGCAAAGCCGGCTATGAAGAGAATCTGATCCAAACTCACAGGCGGAAGGGCGTGCGCTTCGCCCACAAGTGGGTGGCGGGCAGGTTATCGAGTTCCTCGACCAGTGAGAGCGAGTAGCCAGGGGCGTGTGCCGGGCGGCCGGCAGGATGTGGTTGACGAGGTGGGTCGCAGACGGTGCAAGGCGAGGTCGCGCGTGGGAGGACCGTCTCATATATAGTTCTGTAGCTTCGTTCGGCTTCATGAGGCCTGCTTCGGCGGCGGTCTCATCCGTGGCTTCATTGACATTAAGGGTTTATGAGACCAGTTCGAGGGCCGTCGAGACTCGAGAAGGACACAAAATCTCCTGAGAAGGGCGAGGTGAGTTCTCCTCACACTGAGACTTGTCGCTGGCGCGGTCAGGGTTTCGCGCACTTCTGCGAGCCAGAGGTTAGTGCCAGCAGGAATTTGCGGGCCGCATCGTTGTCCGGATCGAAGAGCAGTACTCTTCGCAGTGTTTGCGCGGCAGCTTCTGCGCTCTCGACACGGCACTCTGCCACGGCGAGATCGATCCCTGCCGCACTGGCGCCGGGATCGTGCTGAAAGACGACCCGCCACAACTGCAGAGCCGCGGCGGCATCGCCGCTTTGCGCATCCAGGACGGCGAGATCGCCCGCCGCAGTTTCGTTGTATGGGTCGGCGTTCAGAGCCTTCTGATACTCGGCCTTCGCATGCAGGCGGTCCCCGTTGATTTGTTCCAGGAATCCGAGCTCCATGTGCAGCTCGGAGTCGGATTGCTGTTCAGGGCCGGACGCTTCGGCTTCGCCCAGCAACCGCATGGCGCGCTCGCCCGCTGCACGATCGCCGCGAAGCGCCAGCTGCGCCCAGGCAAGCCCTTCGTCACGAGCATCGGGACGAACGCCTCCAATGGGCACGAGCGCCGCTGCCGCGACCGGGCTCACAAAGGGTTTGGAGACGATCTGGATCCGATGATCCGTCACCTGCTCATGGGCGATGTCCTCAGTCTCCTCACGCGGCATGTGGCACGAAGTGCAGTCCGGATTGTCCGCATGGTGCCCGGTGGCGAGAGCCATGTGACACGCGAGGCATTTGCCTCGATAGAACCCGACGCGATCCTGGGCGGCGGGCGAAGAATGAGGATCGTGGCAAGTGGTGCAGGTGAGCCGGTCACCGCTTGCGCGCCTGCACGCGCTCTCCAGCAGCGACTCCCACTGGCTGGTGGCGCGGCCCCCGGGGCCCGCTTTCCGCCCATCCTCGAAATAGACAGCCTCGTCGAACAAGTCGGCGCCGGGACGAAACGCGTTGAGACGCTGTCCCTGGCGGATGACGGCAACCTCTCCTTCGAGGTGGCACTCGAGGCAAATGGAGTCGCGGCGGACAGGATCGAGCTTCGCGGGATTGACGATGGGTCCCTTGCCATGTTCGGCCAGATGCTGCGACGGATCGCCGTGGCAGGAAGAGCAGAAAATCCCTCCGCGCAGAAACGGCAATCCGGAAAAATGATTGCGCGCATCGGGCAGCGATTCCTGCACATTGCTGGCGTGGCAGTGCAGGCAGCCGGGATCGACGGGCAGCGTCAAGGGCATGTCGCGCGCAGAGAGAAAATTGGGCGTCATGTCCCACAGATGTTTCTTCGCGTACCAGTTAATGGGAATTTCGTACCAGTAACCTTCGCGCTCGAAGATCCAGGTGCGGCCGCGTCTTCCCGATCCGAGATAGTAGCGCAGCTCCACTTTCCCGCTGAGAGCGCGATCGGGCGGCGCATTCGGCCGTTCATAGGAGAGCCACAGCTGTCCGGCGTCGAGAATCATGCGATAGTGCACGCCCGACGGAGCGTGCGTGAAATCGGCAGGGATGAATCCGTGAGCGGCAGGCCCGCTGGCATTCGCCATGGGCGTGCGCTTCCACGATTCATAGATTTGACGATGACACGTTGCGCAGACGGCGTCCGGATCCCCGGTCTCGAGCGGGGCACCTGCGGCCTGGGCATTCGCGACAACGCTGCCGGCGATCGCAAATGCCACGAACAGAAGTGCGCAGAGGCGACGCACGTCAGACCTTCCTCATCGCAGGCAGAATGTACGCCTTCGGTTCCTTCGCTCCCTCTTCCACCACGTACAGCCGATCCGCCAGCAGATCCCTGAATGTGTCGACCTGACCTGAAGGCCAGCGGACCTCGAGTATGTCGACGGTCTTCGCCTGATCGAGCCCGAAGTGCAGGCGCAGATCGCTTTGCGAAAAATAGCTGCCGCCGCTGCGCACCTCATCGATCATCACCAGAGGCTCCGGCCTGCCTGGCTGGGTTCGAGCCACGACCCGCACCCGCGCGCCGATGCCGGTGCGGTTGGATTTGGCGCCGACGACCTTTACTTTCGCCCAGTGGCGCCGCGCAGCCGCATCGCAGCGCAGCAGTTGCGGCAGGCTGTTCACGCAATTGACGACGACATCGACATCGCCATCGTTGTCGTAGTCTCCGAAGGCACAGCCACGCGCCGGAACGGCTGCGGTAATGCCCG